>NZ_JBMDXJ010000074.1:0-6823 GCF_048594945.1 Pseudactinotalea sp.
GCGGCACTTCTGGGACGAGGACGCCGGCTTGGTCGTCGAGTCGTGGGATGCGGCGTTCTCCGAGAGCGAGCCGTACCGAGGCGTCAACGCCAACATGCACACGGTGGAGGCCTACCTGGCGGCCGCCGACGTCACCGGTGACGACGCCTGGCTGGACCGGGCGCTGCGGATCACGCAGCGGGTGGTGGGCGAGCTGGCGCCAGCGAACGCGTGGCGGATCCCGGAGCACTTCGACCCGCAGTGGCAGCCGCTGCTCGACTACAACGCCGACACTCCCGCCGACAAGTTCCGCCCCGCGGGCGCCACGATCGGTCACTGGTTCGAGTGGTCCCGGCTCGCGCTGCACGTGGTGGAAGCGCTGGCGGCGCGTGGGCGGACGGCACCGCCGGAGCTCGCGAGCGGCGCCCGGTCGCTGTTCGAGGCGGGGGTCGAGGAGGGGTGGGCGGTCGACGGCGACGACGGCTTCGTCTACACCGTCACCTTCGCCGGCGAGGCGCTCGTGCGGGA
The DNA here is from genome assembly GCF_048594945.1 of Pseudactinotalea sp. NCBI lineage: Bacteria > Bacillati > Actinomycetota > Actinomycetes > Micrococcales > Cellulomonadaceae > Pseudactinotalea > Pseudactinotalea sp. The sequence continues at coordinate 508 of NZ_JBMDXJ010000074.1, forward strand.
GCGGATGCACTGGGTGGTCACCGAGGCCCTCGGCGCGGCGGCCGCGCTGCACCGGCACACCGGCGAGGAGCCCTTCGATGCCTGGTACCAGCTGTGGTGGGAGTACGCCGCCCAGCACCTCCTCGACGAGGAGCGCGGATCCTGGGTGCACGAGCTCTCGCCCTCGAACGAGCCGAGCACCACGGTGTGGGCCGGGAAGCCGGACATCTACCACGCCATCCAGGCCACCCTGATCCCGCGTCTGCCGCTCGCGCCGACGCTGGCCACCGCGCTGGGGCAGGGTCTGCTGGACAGCTGACGCTCACTCGGCTGCCTCATGCCCGCCTGCTGAAGCATGGGCAACGGTGGGTGCCACGCCTGGCACTATGGTGGTAATCAGGGGTGACAGGTCATCTCTGCGACCAGCCGCAGCCGAGCGACGGAGATGACCATCGCGAGCACCGATCCTGCTCCCACAGTCGCCATCGTCGGAGCCGGGATCGGCGGGCTGGTCCTGGCTCACGGGCTGAGGCAGCGCGGGTTCGAGGTCACCATGCTGGAGCGAGAGACCGATCTGCGGCGCACCGTCGGCCACGGGCTCCAGCTGGACGCGGTCGCCATGGAAGCGCTCCAGGAGATGATGCCGGCAGCCTGGATGCGCCGGCTCTACGCACTGGCCCAAGGCGTGTGGGTGGAGACCGGATATGCGGTGCGGGACGAGACGGGCAGACTGCTGGCCGGCAGCCGTGACGTAGAGACACCCGAGGGCGTCATGACCGATCGGCTCACCCTGCGACTGATGCTCGCCGATGGTCTCGATGAGGTGCTGCGGTCGGGCGCGGAGGTGGTCGGGTACCGCCGGCGGCCCAGCGGCAAGGTCTCGATCTCGCTGGCGGGCAACGAGGAGATCGAGGCCGATCTGCTCGTCGCTGCCGACGGCGTCGGGTCCAGGATCGCGACGCAGCTCGCCGGTCACCCCACCTCGGAGTCGAGCGCCCTCGTCGGCTTCGCGGGTCGCACGCTCGTGCGCGAGCTCTCTCCGGCGGCCCTGGAGATCTACGGTTCCGGAGCGCTCATCGCGGTGGGCCCTGGTGGCTGCGGGCTGTACAGCGGCCGTCACGAGAGCCTCGATCAAGAGCTGGTCTCGGGCTTCACACGCGAGCCGTTGCACGCCGAGCCCACCATCGTCTGGGGCGCCGTGATGCTCGAGTGGGCGCGGACCGCGCCCCTGTCCGAACTCTACGGCGAGGCGCTGCGGACCGCCCTCTCGGACGAGTTGCGCTCGCGCGAGTGGTCGCCGCAGCTCGTCGAGGTGGTCGAGCATGCCGAGACGGCGAGCGTGACCGGGTTCCCGTTCCACGTCTCACCCAGTTACCCGGCCGGCATCGCCCCCTGGCAGCCGAGCAACGTGACGGCGCTCGGTGACGCCGTGCACGCGATGCCGCCCACGGGAGGTATGGGTGCCAGCACCGCGATCCGCGACGCGCACGTGCTCTGGAAGGAGCTGGCGAGTGTGCAGGCGGGAGAGCAGTCGGTCGTCGGGGCGGTCGCCGCCTACGAGTCGGCCATGCGGCAGTATGCGGCTGCCGTGGTCGCGGCGGCGCGCAGACCGGCGGCCTGGGTGATCAACGGCCCGGGCACCGGCGGTCCGCTGCTGCCGTTCCCACGCGAGCGCAGCCTGGCGGCAGCCGCCGTCTCGTGGGCCCAGCGTGCCAGGCCCGCACCGGCGCCGGTCTGAGTCCCGCACACGAACGAGCGGCGCCCCGCGCAGCGGCCGGCGGCTAGGATCGGTGGCGGTGCACGACCAACGAGCTGGAGGTTGTTGCATGCTGCAGATGAGTCCCTTGATCGCATCGGTCCGGGACCTGGGCACCCAGTTCCTCGACAACGACGTGGACATCACCGGGCAGGATGCGGTGACCTCTGTCGACATCGGCGACGGCACCACGTTCTGGATCTTCGGCGACACGATCGAGGGGCCGTTCGACTCGATCCGAGGGTTCGAGCTCACCGAGGTGCTGTCCAACACAGGCGCGATCGTGCCGAAGCAGGATCTCTCGGATGGCGTGCGCGATTTCCGCTACCTCACCGAACCGAGCGGGCAGCGCGCGCGCCAGCTGATCGCGTTCGAGCCGCCTGAGCACCGGTCCACGCAGCGGTTGTGGGCGATACACGGCGCGCAGGTGGGGGAGTCGCTGTACCTCTACTACCACCGGATCACGATGGACCCCGAGGTCGACGTGTTCGAGAGCTTCGAGCTCAACGGCATGGGTGTCGCGCGTGCGGGCCGCGACCACCAGTTCGAGCGGCTCCGGGCGCCCGACGGCTCCTACGAGTGGTGGAAGGGCGACGAGCCGGGCTTCGGTGTGTGGGTGCAGCCGGTGGGGGAGTACCTGTACCTGTGGGGGGCGATCCAGCCGGCGTCGAAGTCGGCCGGCGACATGTACCTGGCGCGGGTGCGGCCCGAACAGATCGAGGACCTGGCTGCGTACGAGTACCTGGTGGAGGCGCCCACGCCGGCGCATCCGGGAGTGGAACCGCGCTGGGCGCCCGAGTTCACGCCGACCGCGTGCCTGTTCTCGGACGTGCCGAACGAGATGTCGTCGTCGTGGAACGAGTACCTCGGCTGCTACATCTCGCTCACCACGTTCCAGCGCGAGGACATGCTGGTGATCCGGACCGCACCCGAGATGACCGGCCCGTGGGGTGAGCCGCAGCTGGTGTTCCGCCCCGAGAAGACGCTGCCGAACTCGCTGTTCAACGCCGGCAAGGAGCACCCGGAGTTCGCACGCGAGGGCGGCAAGGTCACCTACATGACGTTCATAGACTCCAGCGTGTACGTGCCGCACCTCATCGAGATCACGTTCGCCTGACGCACTCGGCGGCGTACGGAGGGGCCGCGTTCGCGCCGAGCCTCAGGGGATGAGCAGCAGCTTTCCGAAGACCTCGCCGTCGGCCATCTGACGGTGGGCGTCGTTGGCCTGCTCCAGCGGGAGGCGGTCGTGGACGATGACGCGGACCTCGCCGCGGTCGAGGTAGCGCCAGGCGCGCTCGCAGAGGTCGGCCATGATGGCCGCCTTCTCCTCATGAGGACGACGGCGGAGCCCAGTCCCGTGGATATGGAGCCATCGGGAGAGCACCGGGGAGAGGTCGATCTCGCCTCTCGTCCCTTTCTGCATCCCGATGACCACGAGATGCCCGTGCGGGGCGAGCGCGGCCACGTTCTGCTGCAGGTACTTCGCGCCGACCACGTCGAGGATCACGTCGACCCCCCGCTCGCCGGTCGCCTCCCTCACCCGCTCCACGAAGTCCTCGCTGCGATGGTCGATGCCGTAGGCACCCAGGGCCTGGCACCGCTCCACGCGCTCGGGACCTCCCGCCGTCGTGAAGACCACGGCGCCGGTGGCGCGCAGGACTTGGATCGCCGTCGTGCCCACGCCACCCGAGCCGCCGTGCACCAGCACGGTGCGGCCGGTGTTGTCGGTGGCCGAGAGGCCGGCGACGCCAACGAGGTTCGACCACAACGTGGCCATCGCCTCAGGCAACCCGGCAGCGTCGGCGAGAGCGACGCCGTCGGGCACTCGAAGCACGCAATCGGCCCAGGCGAGGGCGTGGGAGGCGTAGCCACCGCCGTCGAGAAGGGCACAGACGTCGTCGCCGATCTGCCATCGCGTGACGCCCTCGCCGAGGGCGACCACGCGGCCGGACACCTCGAGGCCGGGGTGTTCCGGCGCGCCCGGCGGCGGCGGGTGGTGGCCCTTCAGCTGCAGCAGATCGGCCCGGTTGACGCCCGCGGCCGCGACCTCGATGAGCACCTGGCCCGGGGCAGGTTCGGGGGTGGGCAGGTCGGCGGGTTCGAGGGCGCCGTCGTCGGTGATCACCATTGCGCGCATGAGCACGAGCGTAGGCGGGGCCTACACCGGTGGCCAGTGCCAGCCGACACGGACCGGAGGCGCGCCGCGTACAGGTGCGTAGCCGTCGAACGCCGACTCCAGGGTGCCCTCGCCGCCGGTGAGGTCGGGGAGCTGGTGCTGGAGCGAGTGCAGCCGTGCCGCCACCAGCCGCGCTTCCAGCCGAGCCAACTCGCCGGCGCTGGTCTGGCGGGTGATGCCCGCGCCCCATTTGCCCAGCAGTCGGTGCAGCGTGGGCGCATCCGCGACGGGCACCTCGAGGCCGATCCGGAGCACCGGCTCGCACACCCGCGTGCCGGCGGTCTCGAGCGCTTCCCTGGCCACGCGCGGCGTGACGTTGCGGTAGTCGGAGGCGGTGCTGGTGGGGCCGCGGCGTGAGGGAGGCCCGTCGGCCACGCTGTAAGCGGCCTCGACCAGCGTGACCACGCAGTCGGTGACTTCCCACCCGAACCGGCCGTGCGAGAGCTCGCGGCGCACGTGTCGCTCGACGGCGGCCGTGAACATCTCTGCGCTCTTGTACAGGTACAGCGGCATGTCGCGGGCCGCCACCTGCGAGCGGAACCGCAGCCCTGAGCCCGGCGGGCCCGGCTCCACGCGGAGCCCGATCGTGGCTTGGTACGGGTTCTCGTCGGTGTTGAGCCGGAGCACGGCTTCGCTTGGTCGGCGCAGCCGCTCGACGTGGAGCACGCTCGCCTCGGAGAACTCGACCTCGATGCCGTGCTCCTCGGCGAGCGTGGTGCCGAGGACTTCCTGCTGCACGCGGCCGTAGAGGGAGACGGTGGGCGTGCCGGCCTCGTCGATCCTCGCCGCGATCAACGGGTCGGCGTCAGCGAGCTGGAGCAGGGCCGCGCGCAGGGCGGGGCACTGCGCCGGTTCGGTGGCCTCGACCGCCGCCTCCAGGGTGGGCGGGGCGAAGGCTGCGGTGGCGGCGCGGGGCGGGTCGCCGAAGGTGTCGCCGACCCGCACGTTGGTGAGTCCATGCAGCCGCGCGATGCGGCCACCGGCGACCTGAGCGGCCCGGACCCAGCCACCGCCGTCGAAGATCTCGATGTCGGCGACCTTGCCCTCGCGGTCGCCGCCGAGGCCGAGCCGGTCACGGGTGAGCACCGTTCCGGTGAACATCCGCACGTAGGCGATCTTCTCCCCCGCGGGGCCGCGCTCGACCTTGAAGACCGTGCCTGATGGCGTCCCCGCCTCGGTGGGGCCGGTGGCCGGAAGAAAGGTTGCGATCCCGGACATCAGCTCCGGCACCCCGGCTCCGGTCGCCGCCGAGCCCGCGTACACCGGGTGCAGCACGCCGGCGCGGGTCTGCGCGATGGCGACCTCCAGGAGGTCGTCCGGGGTGCGGTCGCGGCCGTCGACATAGGAGGCGAGCACGCCGTCGTCGTGCTCGGCGAGCGCGAGCGTCTCGCTCTCGTGGACGGCGGCATCCTCCCGTTGGAAGCCGGTGAAGGAGGCCGCCTGCGAGCCCTGGCCGGCGGGTGCGCCAGTGACGAGCAGGTCCGGGGTCAGCCGGCGGCGAATCTGGTCGATGACCTTGTCGACGTCGGCGCCCATGCGGTCGATCTTGTTGATGAACAGCAACGTGGGGATCGTCTGGCGCTGCAGCGCGCGCATGAGGATCCGGGTCTGGGGCTGGACCCCCTCCACGGCGGAGAGGACCAGGATTGCGCCGTCGAGCACGCCGAGGACCCGCTCGACCTCGGCGATGAAATCGGGGTGCCCGGGGGTGTCGACGACGTTGACCGTGAGGTCGTCGAGGTCGAGGGCGACGACGGCGGCCTTGACCGTGATGCCGCGACGCCGCTCGACGGCCAGGCTGTCGGTGCGGGTGGTGCCGGAATCGACCGAGCCGGGCTGGTCGATGACCCCCGCGAGATGCAGGAGCCGTTCGGTGAGAGTCGTCTTACCGGCGTCGACGTGGGCGAGGATGCCCAGGTTGAGCGAGCGTGTGCGCACGCATGATCCCTTCGAGAGAGCGGAGCGGGACGAGGGCGTACGTTGCTCGCATCGCTGTGCTCCTCTCGGGGATCGGGGTTCGCTGTGGCCGAAGCGTTCGGTGGACGGTTGTGGGGGAGGCTAGCGGGGCCTGCGTGGGCCGTCCATGGATTTCCCGACGGCGACCATGGGCCACAATGGTTCCCGCCCGGTCGATGGCCGGCACGGAGGGTTGACAGAGCGGCCGAATGTGACGGTCTTGAAAACCGTTGTGCGAAAGCACCAAGGGTTCGAATCCCTTACCCTCCGCCAGGTGCGCTGAGACCGGCCACGTCTTTCGGCCGGTTGCAGCGCACCTATCTGGGCGAGCGATTCGAGGAGGAGTCGCGAGGGACGAGCGGCGACGGAGTCCCTTACCCTCCGCCAGGTGCGCTGAGACCGGCCACGTCTTTCGGCCGGTTGCAGCGCACCTATCTGGGCGAGCGATT
>NZ_JBMDXJ010000075.1:0-15519 GCF_048594945.1 Pseudactinotalea sp.
TCGAGCGAGGTCGACGATGCGCATCCGATCAGGTGAGGTACCCGCCCACCCGGGCGACGCCGTCGAGCAGGAGATGGTCGAGAGGTACGTCGAGGCGTTCGAGGCCTACGACGTGGACCGACTGGTGCGGTTGCTCGCCGAGGACGCGACGTTCTCGATGCCGCCGCTGCCGTTCTGGCTGCGAGGGCGCGCGGGCATCGAGCAGTTCTGGCGCGGCCCCGGCACCGTGTGCAGGGACTCGCGGATCACCACCGGCCGACTCAACGGCCGTCCAGCAGCCGCCTGCTACCACGTGGCCGAGCCCGGCCGGTGGGAGCCGTTCGCGGTGCATGTGCTGGAGGTGTCGGCCGAGGGCATCAGCGACATCACCCACTACCTCGATGCCTCGGTCTTCGAGCTGTTGGGGCTGCCTTCGGTCATTGTCTGAGCCCGACCGACCAGTTTCGGCCGGTCGCCTCGTCTACCAGAGCAGGAGGGCGGACCAGCCGCTCACTGAAACAGGAGGAATCTCATGGCGCAGCCAGTCGGTGCTCACCTCTTCTACTCCCTCAACGGCGTGGTCGAGTCGCCTCACCTGTGGCAGTTCGACGCGTTCGGAGAGGCCGAGATGGAAGGCATGCAGAACGCGATCGACGGCGTCACCGATGTGGTGATCGGCCGCACCCTGTGGCAGGAGTGGAAGGACTACTGGCCGGGCTCCGATGATCCGTTCGGCGCCTTCATCAACCCGGTGCGCAAGCACGTGATCAGCTCCACCCTGTCCGAGCCGCTGGAGTGGAACAGCACGCTCGCGACCGGCCCGCGACGTACGTGCAGCACCTCGCCGCGAACGCCGACGGGCGCATCACGGTCACCGGCGGGATCCGCACCGTCCGGTCGCTGTTCGAGGCAGGGGCGATCGACAACCTCACCCTCACCGTCCACCCGGCCGTGACGCCCGAGGGCGTGCGACTGTTCGACGAGTCGTTTCCGCTCACCCGGCTGCAGCTCGTGGAGTCGGTGAGCACACCCGCAGGCAACGCCGTGCTGACCTATACCCGCCGCACCGGCGAGGCCTGAGCGTGCCTGCGCTCGTAGGGTTGACGCATGCCCGCGAGCAACGCTGACGCCTACGAGGGGGCGTGGGAGGAACGAGCGGCGCGGACGCTCGCCCCACGCTCCTCCGACCGCGCCAGCACCGGTGCGATCGCATGGCCAGGATCGTTCACCTCCGGCTCGCGCATCTACCTGATCGACGAGTCTCGACATCCCACGAGCAGCCTGAAGCACGACACGATGCGGCTGGTGCTCCACCGGCTGATCCGCGAGCGCAGGCTGGGACCCGGCCGCCCGGTCGTCGTCGCCAGCGCCAGGAACGCCGCCGTCGCCGCGGCTTACTGGTGCCGCCTGCTCGAGCTGCCGTGCACCGTGGTGGTCCCGGCGTCCACAGCAGCCGCCAAGATCGAGCTGATCCGCGCCGAGGCCGCCGACGTGGTCCCCCACGCCCCACCTGCGGGCATCTATGACGAGGCGAGGCGCATCTCCCAGGTCACGGGTGGGTTCTACCTCGATCACTTCACTCAGGGACCGGCTGCGGCGACCGAACCCAGCTGGCAGCTCGCACATCAGGTCGTCGGGGCGGTGGAGGCCGCCACCGGGGAACCACCCACGACGGTGGTGGCCGGGCTGGGGTCGGGAGCAACCGCGGCTGGGTTCCACGCGTACCGGCAACGTGAGCAGCTCACGTATCGGATCGTCGGCGTGGACGCGGAGAACTCTGCGTACCTCCCCGGCTGGCTCTACGGCGTGAAGGACTACGGCACGGGCATGCCCTCGCGGGTCGAGGGCATCGGCAGACCGATGCTGCCGGAGTCGTTCGATCAAGACAGCGTGGACCTCATCGCGCAGGCACCCGATGCCGCCAGCATCGCGGGCGCACGACGCCTCCGCTCTCTCGTCAACGCGCCTGTGGGAGCGTCCAGCGGAGCATGCCTCTGGGCCGCGATCCGTCACGCCCGTCGGGCGACGAGCCCGGAGGTGGTCGTCGCGCTCATCGCCGATGCGCACGCGCACTACCTGACGACCTGCCACAGCGATGCCTGGTGCCGGCGGAAGAACCTCGACCCCGTGGAGTTCGCCGATCACTTCGAGGTGTCCTCACCCCACAGCACGGAGCTGTGAGCCGTCACGCGCGCGGACCGCTCCTCGTCCGGATCGTGACGCTGTGCTCGACCTCGGTGGCGGCGGGGAGCGTGAGATCGACGTGATGGACGGGTAGCGGGAAGCTGCCACGGCCGCGAGGGAACGAGCCGGTGACCACGGTCGCCTCAGGAGCGTGCCGCAGCTCGGCGTCGGCGCCATCGGCCGCGACCTGTACCGCGCCGGCCACCACACGGGGCTCGACCATCGTGATGAACCGCTGCGTGAGCGCGACCGGCTCCGTGGCGGTCACCGTGTCGGTGACGATCACCTCGTCGCCGCGTCGCTCGACCCGGCGCACCAGTCGAGTCAGCGCGGGGTGCGGGTAGGCAGCGGTGAGGTCGACCTCGAACCGCTCGCCGCCGTCGTCGATCTCCACATGAAGCACCTCGGCTCGAGCCGAGGAACCCTCGGCCTGCACCACGCCGTCGAGCATCGGGACGCTGTGACCTTGCGACCCGGCGGCGGGGTTGTCGTACCGGTTCGGGCCGAAGTAGTCGCGGTCGTAGACGCCGCGGCCGGCATCGGCCACGAGCATCCGGCCGGCGCGGGCCACGATGACCGAGCCGAGGTCGTTGTGATTGTGCGGCTCGCCGTTGTGGCCGCCGCGCACCGCGACCCCGATCGGGCTGCGCGCGCCCTCCGGCACCACCAACCACTGCGCGTCCGGGTACCAGCGGGGCGCGTCGTCGCTGCGTGCCCCTGTCCCCGCGTCGAGCTGCCAGCACAGTGAGCGCAGCGCGAGCGCCCAGCGGCCGCAGTCATCGATCACCTCGGTCTCGACCAACTCCACTGCCGGCGCACCCACGCCCCCGTAGCGGCGTTCTGCACCCGCGAGCAGACCGGCATCGGCGGTGCCCTCCAACCAGGTGTCCGCGAAGGTCACCAGCGCTCGCTCGGACAGGAACGCCCGCAGCGGCCACCGGGCCGCCTCGGCCGCGCGCGCCGGCTCTCCCGCCGGGCAGGGCCCGAACACCGCGTCCAGCGCCTCGGTCGCTACCAGGTAGTAGCCGAATCCGTATCGCCAGTAGCCGTATCCCTCCACGCACACGCCGTCGTCGCCGTACCCGTCGAGCGAGCGCCGCAACGAGGCCCGCAGCCGCGGCAGCATCGCCTCCACGCGCTCCCGCTCGCACACCTGCAGCGCCGCGAGCGCGACCGACCCCGCGCACACCGACGCCCAGTTGTTCGGGGAGTCCTCCCACCAGAACGTGTGCCGCTCGTAGGGCTCGATCACGCGGGCGATCACCTGCTCGTGAGCGCGCTGCACCAGGTCCGCAGGCAGCCGGTCCCCCAGCAGCGCGATGATCTCCGCGAGCGCTGACCCGGTCTCGGCGGCGAACAGGTCGATGGTCTGGCGCGGGTCGAGCCCGTCGCGAGCGGCGTGCGCCGGCAGCACCCAATACGGCTCGTCGCAGATCGCGGCGATCACGGCGGCCAGCCCGTCGGTGCGGCCCGCCGGATCGAGAAGCGCGGCGAGCGCGAGCGCGGTCAGCCCCCGCCGCCGCTGGAAGTACAGCGCCTCGAACGCACCCCGGTCACCGGTCAGCGCGTAGTCGCGATAGCGCTCCTCGGGCAGGTCGGCCGGCGGCAGGCTCTCGGCCGCGACGGCCGCCACCTGCGCGCGTTGCTCGGCCGCCTCGGGTGCGTGCTGCACCCGTTGCCAGATCGACTGCTCGACGGCGGAGCCCAGCGCCGCCCGCGCGTCGCCTTGCGGGCTCATGCGCCGCCCTCGCGGGCGCGCTGGCCGTACGTCCCGGCCGTGAGCGTCGCGTAGGAGGTGGCCAGGATCTGCTCGAGCACGGTGAGGTCGACGTCGTCGAGGTTCTTCAGGTACAGGCACCCCACGCCGGTGGTGTGCGGCCCGAGGCGGGCCAGCGCGTCACTGTGTGCGCCGACGCCGTCGGACAGATAGATGGTGCTGGCCGGCTTCCGGGGCGCGAACCCGAGCGCCGGCGCGCAGCCCTCGCGGCCAGACTCGTACCGGTAGGAGTACTCGCCGAACCCGATGATGCCGCCGCTCCACAGCTCGGGCTCCAGTCCGCTGACACGCCCCATCAGTTCGACGATGGTCTCGGCATCGCGCTTGCGCAGGGTCGGGGTGACGCTCTCGATCCGCGCGGCGACGTCCGCTCCCGTGCGTTCCATCAGGCCTCCTTCGGGTCGATCTCGACGAGCCGGAACCAGCCGCCGGTCGGTTCGAGCTGGATCCACGCGGGCAGCCAGTGCGGATCGCTCACGTGGCCGTCCATCTCGACGGCGTTCACACCCCGCTCGGCCAGCACGTCGAGCGTGCGTCGCAGACACGACGCCACCAGCTGCTCGCCGTTCAGCGTGTCACGCTGGGTGGTCTCGCCGCACAGCACGGGGACGTCACCATCGGTGAAGGCGACGCACAACGCGACGACCGACCCGCCGCCGTCGAGCGCGATCGAGGTGGCTTCGAGGTCGACCTCGTCCTCGAGGCCTTCGAGCAGCGCGCCGGCGAAGTTCGGCGCGGTCGGCGACCATTCGGCGTGCGACCACTCGTAGGCGCTCGCCCAGGCGGGCCCGAGGCTCTCGAGCCCGACGGCGGAGCCTGGCACGGTCTCCGGCGTCGCCTCGTGCAAGGCGTCGCGTCGGGCGACGTCGACGTGCATGGGCGGCACGACCTGGATCGTGCGCGCGCCGAGCGCGTCGGCAAACGCAAGCTCGGGCGAACCCACGAACCCGCGTGTCATCAACGCCAGCGGCTGTGCGCGCAGCCGCGCCAGCTCGCGAACCAGCGCGGTGCCGATCCCCTGCCGCCGCCGCTCCGGATCCACGACCACGGCGACCCAGTACCGGGCGCCGTGCACCCGCGATGTCCAGATCAGCCCCGCCCCCACCGGCACCTGGCCGTCGAGAGCGATCAGCGACCGCGTGTGCTGATCACGCCACCCATCCGCCCGCAGCTCGATCGAGGAGAACCAGAAAGGACCCGCGTCAAGATCTGCTTGCGCAAGCGGTCGGACGAACACCCCAACATCCTGCCTGAGACCCGAGTGCGACAACGACCGAGCGCGGCACCGCACAAGCCATGCACCGCGATGGCGACGACACTCACCAAGGGCGGAGCCGGAAGATCCGTGCGCGGCGATGGCTGGGCCTGGCGGGTGGCGCGGCGGGAGCGGGGCACGTGCGTTTACGCGGGGTTGTATCTCGCCGCGAACGTATCTTCCGGATCCGACCGAACGCAACGAGAATTTCTCAGCTATCAGACCAACAACTCCGCAGCCTCAGGCCGATGAATCCCCTGCGGCCGGTACCCGAGGGACCCCGACACCCCCACCAGGTCCGCCAGCAGCCAGATGATGGCGAGCCACATCTCGGTGCCTTGGAAGTGCGGCGCCTCTTGGGCAGGGTTGCGACCGGTGCCGGAAGGTGCGGCGAAGCCGAAGCCGCGGCCGGGCTGCCAGTGCGAGAGCGCGTCGCGGAGCAGCCGGGTGGCAAGCGCCTGGATCTCGTCGCGGCGGTAGTCGATGTCGCGGCCGGCGAGCCAGAGCGGGTGGGCGACGTCGAGCACGTTGCACGCGTTCTGCGTCTCACGGGCGAAGAACCGGGCGTCCTGGGCGTGCCGCAGCACGGTGTCGATGACCTGCTCACGGTCGGGCAGCGGCATGCCGAACTGCGCGTACGTGCCGCGCGAGGCGCGGTAGAAGCCGTTGACGATCTCCAGCAGCCCGCTCTTCGGTAGCGCGTGTCCCCACATGCCGGTCGCCCGATCCACGTGGGTGCCGAGCCAGCCGAACAGCGCGGCCGCGGTGGCCGCGTTGCGCGGGGTGCCGTGGCGGCGGTTCCACAGCAGCGCGGTGCCGTACATGTCCACGAAGTGTCCGCTCGACCAGGTGCGCTCGGCCCAGGGCAGGGCATCGAGCTCGGCGAGCAGGCCGTCGGCTCCGAGATTCTCGACGGCGGTGATCGGGTGGGTGAATCCCGCGCCGAGCAGGTCGAGTGCGTACCCGACGCAGAGCACGTGGTAGGCAGCCTGGGGCTCGCGGACCGTGAGGTCGACCGTGCCCGGCAGCCCGGTCTCGTCGAACGGAGCCACGAGACCGGTTGCCGGATCCTGCAGCAACGCGAGCCGGCGCACGTGCTCGTCCCGGCTCAGCTGCGGCGGCACGTCACCCAGCAGATAGGCGGCGATCTCGATGGCGTCGCAGTGGGCGCGGACGGTGGGCACGCCGCCTGGGGCGTCGAGGTAGCGGCCGTCGGCGATCGAGGGGTCCCACGAGGCCGCGAGGATCTTCTCGGCGTCGCCCCGTGCGGCTTGCGCGAAGGCGGCCACCTCCTCGGCGAGCGAGGCCCCGACGGCGTTCTCGGCCTGCTGCTGCGGCGCCAACCCCGGCACCCGCCACTTCTTCACGCGGGCCGGGTTGCCGGCCACGATCGCGCCGGCGGGCACATCCTTGGTGACCACGGACCCAGCGGCGATGACCGACTTGTCGCCGATCGTGACGCCGTCGAGGATCACCACCTGCGAGCCGATCCACACGTCGTTGCCGATCACCACACCCCGCTGTGAGATCGGCTGGCGGAAGACCTCCGTGTCGGGGTCGCTCATCGTGTGGTTGAACGCGAGGATCGAGGTGTGCGCGCCGATCCGCACCGCATCGCCCATGCGGACGTCGCCGCGCACCACCGTGAACGCGTTGATCGTGCAGTGCTCACCCGTGATCAGCGTGCCGGTCACGTACGCGTGGCCGGCGATGTAGGAGCGCGTGCCGAGCACGAGCGTGTCCATCTGTACCGCGGCGATCGGCGAGATGAAGCACTTCTCGCCGATCGTGACGTCGGCGTCACCGGCGGCGAACTGCCGCTGCAGCTCGAGCTGGGCCTCCTGCTCCGCCTCGGTGGCGCGGCCCCAGAAGTACCAGGGCGAGTAGTCGAAGTGGTGCTTGTCGAAGGGGTTGGCCGCGGTCGCAGCCTCCGTAAGCGTCATCGGGGTTCCTCGTAGAGCCAGTCGAACGTGTCGTTCTCTGCGTCTGCCATCAGAACACTACGGCCTGTGAACTCCTGGTCGGCCGCCACGGCCCCGAGGACCACATACGCACCGCTGCCCGGCGCGAAGGTGTGGCGGCCCGCCTCGTACCTGAACGCGTGGACGTCCACGATCGGGTGCCACTCGGCCGAGATCGCCCCGACAAGCACCGGCGCGAGCCCACCTCGGTCGTCGGCGTGGGTGTTGGTCTCCAGGTCTGGCACCTGCAGCCAGCGCGGGTGCTTCTCCTTGAAGTAGCCGACCAGCAGGTGTCCGTCCACAGGCAGCTCGAACTCGAGCTCGCTCTGCCCCTCGGTCGCGACCGACTTGTTGAACCGCACTCCCGTGAGACCGGTCAGCTCGACGGCGAGACGCGTGATCGGGCTGGTCGCGTCCGGGAACAGCTCGGCTCCCTCGCGCACCTCGAACGCCTCGGCGCCCTCGGAGTGCACCGTGAGGTCGATGCCGCGGAACGGCTCCGGCTGCAGGGTCCGCTCGGCCACGGGGCCGGGAAGCTCACCGCGCTCGAGTGTCTCGGTGTTGGCGCGCAGGTTGGCCAGCTCCGCCTCGTACATCGGCAGCACCTGCTGCCAGTGGCCGAAGTCCTTCCCGTTGGGGTAGGGCACCTTGCGCTGCGGTGTGCGCATGCTGTTCGCGTAGAGGTAGGTGCCTTCGGTCAGGTCGGCGAGGCCCCGGTAGACCTCGATGCTCTGCTCGACCAGCGCGATCGCTGCCCGTAGCCGCGGCGTGATCGCGGCGTAGTCCCCGGTCTGCTGCTCCCGCGCGTACAGGATCTCGACCGCCGCCCGCACCCGCAGGTCGTAGAACTCGGCGATCAGCGCGATCGCCCGGGCATCCGTGGCCAGTCGCCCGTACTCCTGGCTGTTCTCGGTCACCACCTCACGGCCCTGCTCGACGGCGGTGAGCGCCTTCTGCGAGAAGGCTCGGCCCTCCTCGATCACGTCGAGCGGGGTCTCCCCGATGTGCGGTTCGCCCGCGACCTCGCGTGCGACGAACTCCTCCAGCCGCTCACCCGCCGGCGCATGGGACTCCCACAGGTCGTCCCAGGCTCGGTGCCGGTGCGGGTTGGTGAGCTGGCTCAGCGTCATGCCGAGGCTGAAGGTCTGCCGGTTGCCCTCGGTGATGCCGAGCCGGCGCAGCAGCCGGGGCGCGACCTGACCCATCGCCTCGTACGTGGCGAGGGCGGCGGCTCCTGCCTCCTCGCTGCCGAACTGCTCGGCGAGGCGCTGGGTCCAGTAGTGCTGCTCGGCCGCTGGGTCGCGGTCCGACTTCCACGCATAGCGGTGCCACGCCGCGAACCAGAGCCAGTCGCGGTCGAGCTGGCGCAGCCTCGGTTCGGCGACGTCGGGTGAGACCGGCCACTCCCAGTAGAACATCGGGTACAGATGCAGACCGTGACTCTTCAGTCGGTGCCGGATCGCCTGCACGCTGCGGCGGATGAAGGTGACGGATCCGTACCTGAAGGGTTCGAGGTCGGACAGGATGTGGATGTTGATGACGTGGATGCCACCGAGCGAGGCCAGGTACTGGTGCAGCTCCTGCCACTTGCCGCGCGGGTTCCACGTGGTGAGCGACTCGCCGTTGTACTTGGCCTCGGTGTGCAGAGCCGGGTACCGGTCACCGGTGGCGTCGATCACCGGCTTCGGGTCGAGTGCGTGCGCACGCAGCAGCACCGGCGGCACGTCGGTGACGCCTGCACGCGCCACGCCGGCCTCGATGCCGGGCAGGATCGTCTCGGTGAACCACTCCGCACCGTAGAGGTCGCCCTGCAGCACCTCGCCCAGGCACACGTAGAGCCCGACCTGCGGGAAGTCGGCCACGAACGCGGCGATCGCGGCCTGCGTGTACCGGCTGACCAGCTCGGTGGGCTTGGGCTGCCGCAGCGGGATGTCGTGGTGCTGCGAGAACGGCAGCGGGATGTGGATGTTGTAGAACTTGAGGAACACGCGCACGCCGCGGCGGCTCGCCTCCTCGGTCAGCCACGCGAGGGTCTCCCGGTTGCGCGCCAGCTCCTCCTCGGTGACCTCCAGCGCCTCCGGGAAGTCGGGCAGCGCCACGAATGAGCTGAACGGGTGCCCGCTCCAGAGGTAGAGCGCGTTGGCGCGCTGTTCCAGCAGCGTCTCGAGCACCTCGAGCCAGTGGTCGCGGTCGTAGAACCAACCGAACCGCTCGGGCGTGATCGGGTACTCGTACACCTGTCGCGGCGCTTCGACCTCGGTCAGCTGCAGCCCGATCGCCGGCCCGCGCAGCGCCAGGTCAGGGGTCTCGCCGTGCTCGAGATCGAGCGGGATCTCTCCGTGCTCGGCCACGGCGCGTGCCAGCTCCTGGCATCCGTACAGGACACCGTTGTCGTCGCCGCCGGTCACCACCACGATGCGGCCGGGCAGCACCGCCACGTAGTACCCGTTCACCCCGGGCTCACCGTTGTTGTAGAGCAGCCACTCCTGCTGCTCGAGCTCGGCGATCGCGGGCGTCGAGGCACGCTCCCCGATGACCACGAGGGTGGGGTGGTCCGCTGCCGGGCGCTGGATCCGGTCCCCGAGCGGCGTCTCGGCACGCTTGACCGAGACGCCGGCCGCGGTCATCGCCTCGAGAAGGAGGTCGACGCCGTGGGCGATGGCAGAACCTGCTCCCGCCGCCACGCTGACGACGTAGGAGGGCTGGTGTGACACGAGGGAACAGCTCCTTGGTTGGTGAGGGTGGTTCGGCTACTTCAGACCGGTGGTGGCGATGCCGTTGATCAGGTACTTCTGGCCCGCGATGAAGAACCCGATGATCGGAGCGATCGAGACGAGCGACATCGCGAACATCGGACCCCACGAGCTCGTGCCCTCGGAGTCCGAGAACTGCTGCAGCGCCATCGGCACGGTGTACAGCTCAGCCGTGCTCAGGTAGAGCAACGGGGTGAAGAACTCGTTCCACACGCCGATCACCGTGAAGATCGCCGTGGTGGCCAACGCGGGCGTGCACAGCGGCAGCACGATGCGGCCGAAGATGCGGAACGAACCGCAACCGTCGATCCGCGCCGCCTCGTCGAGCTCACGCGGCAGGCTCCGCATGAACTGCACCATGAGGAAGATGTAGAACGCGTTCGTGGCCAGGTAGGTCGGCACGATCAGCGGCAGGTAGGTGTCGAGCCAGCCGAGTGCCGAGAACACGATGTACTGGGGCACCAGCAGCACGTGCCCCGGCAGCATCAGCGTGCCGAGCATCATGGCGAACATCGTCTTGCGGCCGTGGAACTCCAGGCGCGCGAAGGCGTAGGCGGCCATCGCGCACGAGACCAGGTTTCCGATCACGCTGAGCACCACGATGATCGTGGAGTTGATCAGGTACACGTGGAACGGGTACGCGAGCGCCGTCCAGCCCTCCACGTAGTGGCTGAAGTCCCACTCGCTGGGCCACAGGCTGAGGTCGCGGAAGATCAGCGCGTCCGGCTTGAACGAGGATGAGACCAGCCACAGCAGCGGATAGATGAGGACCGCCCCGACTGCACACAGTGCGAGGTGCTTGCCGAACCGGGTCCAGCCGCTGGACTGCATGCGCTCGAACGTGAGGTCCTCGTCGGGCGAAGTGGCTCGGCGGTCTGGGCGCGTGCGCGTGCGCGCTGCGGTGCTCATGTCTGTGCTCATGTTGGCTCCCCTCACTTCTCGTAGAAGACCCAGTAGCGCTGGGCGAGGAAGTTGACGGCGGTGAAGCCCGCCACGATCAGGAGCAGCAGCCACGCCATCGCCGAGGCGTACCCCATCGAGAACTGCGTGAACCCCTTCTGATACAGGTACAGGTTGTAGAACAGGGTGGAGTCGGCGGGCCCGCCCGATCCGCCGCTCATCACGTAGCCCTGCGTGAAGGTCTGCAGCGAGCCGATCAGCGAGAGCACGAGGTTGAAGAAGATGATCGGGCTGATCATCGGCACCGTGATCGACCAGAACCGGCGCAACCTGCTCGCGCCGTCGATCGCCGCGGCCTCGTAGTACACGGTCGGCACCTGGCGCAGCGCGGCCAAGAAGATCACCATCGGCGCGCCGAAGGTCCACACGTTCAGCGTGATCAGCACCCCGAGCGCGGTGTCGGGCTGCGACACCCAGGAGGCACCAGGGATGCCGACGATCGCGAGGAACTTGTTGATCACGCCGTCGGCGCCGAAGATCGCGCGCCAGAGCATCACGACCGCCACGCTCGACCCGAGCAGCGACGGCAGGTAGAAGATCGCGCGATACACCGGCAGTCCGCGTACGCCACGGTTGAGGAAGGCCGCGACCGCGAGCGCCACGATCAGCGACAGCGGCACCGACACGAACGTGTAGATGAAGGTGACGGCCAGCGCCGCTCGGAGCCGACGGTCGCCGGCCATCTCCACGAAGTTCTCCAGGCCCACCCACTGGGGTGCCGACAACAGGTTGTAGTCGGTGAAGGCCAGGTACAGCGAAGCGCCGAAGGGGATGATCGTGAACAGCATCCCCACCATCCACGGCGCGAGGAACACGTAGGCGGTCCAGTCGTGCCGCCCACGGTCGCGACGACCCTTCCGGCCGGGGGAGGAGCCCCGGCCGGAAGGGAGCGTTGCGGGCGCTGTCGGTGCCACCATCAGGCGAAGACCGCCATCACCTCGGCCGCCGCCTCCTGCGGTGTCGACTGGCCGAAGACGAGCCGCTCGCTCGCGGTGCCGAGCGCGGCGCTCAGCTCCGAGGTACCCACCGGGTCCGGGACGGGTGCCACGAGCTCGAACTCACCGAGCTCGCCCAGGTACGCGACCGAGCGGGCGTCGTCGTCGTTGAGGGTTTCTCCCACCGCGGCGGCGACCTCCGCGTCCGGTGGAGCGCCGCGGGTGACGCCGATCGTCACGTTCGCGTCGACGTCGTTCACCAGGAAGTCCAGCAGCTGCGCTGCGGCCTCCTCGGCGTCTGTGGTGGCGCTGATCGACCAGTGTCCGCCGGGGATGATCTGGTGGCCGCGGCGCTCGGCCTGCGACTCGCCCGGGAAGAAGCCCATCTGCAGGGTCCCGCCGACAGCCGGGTTGAAGACCCCGTAGCTGTTGGACGGCATCGACGAGCTCGCCACCAGGCCGCGACCGATCGCGGACTGCTCGGCCGCCGCACCGAGATCCTCGACATCGCCGCCGTTCGGAACCGCTCCGGCATCGCGCAGATCGACCCACATCTGGAACCACTCGGTGATCGCGTCCTCGTCGAAGCCCGGCGTGCCATCGGGGTTCCAGATGTCCTGGCCACGCTGACGCAGCCACACGCCCATGGTGAGGAAGTCGTCGAGCGGGTAGTCGGCGCCGAACACCGCGCGGTCGCTGGCGTCGGTCACGGCGGCGGCAGCCTCGGTGAAGTCATCCCAGGACCAGCTCGCCATATCGGGCACGGCCACGCCGTACTCCTCGTAGAGCGCAGCATCGATCACCCACGCGACCGAAGCCACGCCGAACGGGATCCCGTACTGCGCGTCGCCCACCTTGCCGGAGTTGAGCACGGACTCGGGCACCCCGGAGACGTCGATACCGTCACCGACGGGGAGCTCCAGCAAGCTGCCGCGGTCACCGAAGTCGCGCAACCTCTCGCGGCGGGCGGCGAACAGGTCCGGCGGGTTTCCTCCGGCGAACCGGACTGCCATCCGGTCGTCGTACGCGCTGCCGGACTGGAACTCGGTGGTCACGGTGATCCCGCTGGCCTCGCGGAACAGGTCGAGGCCGGCCTCGGTCAGCTCGGCGCGGGAGGCATCGCCCCACCACGCCATGTTCACGGTGCCGCTCGCACCACCGCTACCACCGCCGTCCCCCGAGTCCGACGGCGGGGCGTCGCCACCGCTGCCACCGAAGCGATTGCACCCCGCGGCCGCCACGGCCACGCCCGCCGCACCGAGCATGAGCACGCCACGCCGGCTCAGATCTCTCACAGTCATCGTCGACTCCCAGTGGTCTCGCGGCACGAACGTCGTGCCGACACGTTGAAACGTATCAGCGATGCGATACCAGATACAAGATGTTGCGATCCGAGACATTGGGCTGGTTATGATCCGGCCATGGTTTCCCTCCAGGGAGGACCCGGCGCCCCGCCGACCTCTCCGGCGCCGCAGCTGTCGCTGGAGCAGGCCGTCTCACGGGGTGACCGCGTCCGAGATGTCATCCAGGCCGCGATCCTCGACGCGCGCCTGCCGCAAGGCACGCCGCTGGTCGAGCGCGAGCTCTCAGCGATGCTCGGGGTGTCCAAGACCCCGATCCGCGAGGCGCTCAAACAGCTCCAGTCCAGCGGGCTGGTGGTCGCCACCGCCTACCAGGGCATGCGGGTGCGGGTGCTCGACGCGGCGATCGTGCAGGACGTGACCAACGCGCGCATCGCCGTCGAGCCGGAAGCGATCCGCCTCGCCGTCGAGGCCCGAGGTGCGGCGCCGCACGAGGCCGCGCGCCGGGCGCTCACCGAGACCGAGGCGCTGATCCGTGACGACGAGACCGCGCAGCTCGGGCTGAAGAACCGCGAGTTCCATCGCGCGCTGTACCTCGAGTGCGGCAACGACCTGCTCATCGACTTCCTCGACAAGCTGCAGTCGCTCAGCACCTTCATCGCGACCGCCGGCTGGCGTGCGCACGCCACCTACGCGAGCGAGGCTTCCGAGCACGCCGAGCTGCTCGAGCACTACGAGAAGGGCGATGCCGAGGCCGCGCCGCGGCTGCTCCGAGAGCACATCACCGCCTCCGCAGCCACCCTGCTGAAGGCTCTCGACGAGCAGGCGTCCGAATGACCGCGATCACCGCGGTCCGACTCACCTCGGTCAACACTCCGCGCAGCACCGGTCTGATCTGCGGGCACGTGATCGTGGAGCTGGAGACCGACGACGGCCTCGTCGGCATCGGCGAGATGTCCGACTTCCAGCACCTGCCACGCTTCCACGTGGATGTCGTCGACCTGCAGCGCAGCCTCGAGGCGATGCTCGTGGGTCTGGACATCTGGGCTGCGAACCGCGCGACCACCCTGCTGGAGCAGGCATTCCCCTCCGCCGGGTCGCTCTACGACAAGGGCGCCGTGATCCGCTGCGGGATCGACATCGCGTTGTGGGACCTGCGCGGCAAGGCCGGCGGGCGCAGCGTCAGCGACCTGCTCGGTGGCCAGGTACGCCCCACCCTCCCGGTCGCTTACCCCATCTTCCGCCAGCGCGCGGAGGCCGACATCGAGGCGAACCTGGAGGTGGTGCGGTCTCGTCTGGCTGAAGGCTTCACGATGTTCCGCGTCTACGTAGGGGGCGATCTCGGCCTCGACGAGCGGTTCCTGCGCGCGTTGCGGGATCGCTTCGGCGACACCGTGCAGATCAAGTCCCTCGACTTCTCCAACCTGCTGGACTCCACGCAGGCGATCCGCTTCATCGAGCGCACGATCGAGCTCGACTACGCGCTCGTGGAGGCACCGGCCCACGAAGGTGACATCGCCGGTCTTGGCGAGGTACGCCGTCGAACGCTCGTCCCGGTGAGCGAGCATGTGTACGACGGCGCGGCGGGGCTGCGTCTCGCAGGTGCGCGTGCTGTCGATGTTCTCAATGTCGGGCTGTTTGCCCTCGGGGGGCTGACGGCGGCGCTCCGGGTGGTCTCGATCGCCGAGTCCGCGGGCCTTGCCTGCCTGATCGGCACCACGCAGGAGCTCGCGATCGGGACCGCAGCCGCCGCGCACCTGGGCGTGACGAGCGCTGCGGCCACGGTCGCGGCGGACCCGGTCGGGCCGCTGCTGTACACCGCCGACGTGGTGAAGGATCCGCTCGAGTACCGCGACGGCGCCCTGGTGCCGCCAGTCGGGCCAGGTCTCGGCGTCGAGATCGACCCCGAGCGGCTGGCCGCGATCGCCGGCCCGCTGACCTGGGACACCGGTGCGACGACCAGCATCCTCGACCGGGTGGGTGGCCCCTCATGACCGATGTCACCGATTCGTTCACTCCCGGCTACGCCCGCTTCGACGGCATGCGCGTGCTGGTGACCGGCGGATCCCGGAACATCGGGAAGGCGCTCGTGGAGCGGTTCGCCGCCGAGGGGGCCGCGGTCGCGATCAACGGGATCGTGCCGGGCGAAGCGCAGGCGCTCGCGACCGCGCTGCAGGAGCGCAACACCACGGCCACGGCTTTCGATGCCGATGTCTCCGACCCGGACGCCGTCGTCGCGATGCTCGAGCACGTCACGACCCAGCTGGGCGGCATCGACGTGCTGGTCAACAACGCGGCCGCGCCGATGCTGGGGCGGGTGCCGTTCTTCGACCTGACGCTGGCGGACTGGGACCGGCAGTTCGACATCGCCGCACGCGGCACCTACCTGTGCACGCGCGAGGCAGCGGCACGGA
>NZ_JBMDXJ010000076.1:0-4497 GCF_048594945.1 Pseudactinotalea sp.
GGCTGCTGGTGGTCGCCGCCGCCGTCGGGCAGTTCGCGATCGGCTACCTCGCCCGCTACCTGGGCTACCGGTTCGGTGAACGGACCGCCGCGCGACTACGCGAAGGGCTGACCGACCGGGTGATGCGGCTCCCGGCGCGGACGGTGGAGCGGACCGAGACCGGCGACCTGACCTCCCGGGCCACAACCGACACCGGCCTTGTCGCGACCGTTCTGCGTGACGCGGTCCCCGAGCTGCTGTTCGCGTTCATCCAGGCGGCCATCATCCTGACGGCGATCTTCCTCCTCTCCCCGGTGATGGGCGCCGTCGGCCTGGTCACGCTGGTCGCGATCCCGGTCGTGCTCCGCTGGTACCTGCGGCGTGCGCGTGGCGCCTATCTGGACCAGAGCGCCGCCAACGCCGACGTGGCCGACACGCTGGCGACCACCGCCCTCGGCGCTCGCACGGTGGAGCTCCTCGGGCTGCAACGGCGCCGCCGCGCTGCTACCGCTGGGGCGGTCGCGACCACGCGCACCGCGATGCTCCGGACGCTTCGGCTTCGCACCGTGCTGTTCCCGACGATCGACGTCTCCACCGCCCTCGCTGTCGGCGTGGTGTTCGGTGTCGGCGGACTGTTGTTCCTCGAGGAGGTGATCAGCCTCGGCACCGTGGTCGCCGCCACGCTGTACCTGCGGCAGCTGGGCGGACCGATCGAGGCCATCCTCATCTGGGTCGAGACGCTGCAGAGCAGCCTGGCCTCGTTCGCACGAGTGGAAGGTGTCCGGGCCGAGGAGTCTGCCCCCGCGGCCGGGCCCGCGCCGGTCGACGAGCGCATCGTGGTCACCGACGTCACCTATGCCTATGGCTCCTCCGATGTGCTCGACGGCGTCAGCCTGGACGTGCGCGCGGGTGAGCACCTGGCGATCGTGGGAACCTCGGGCGCCGGAAAGACCACCCTGGGGCGCCTCATCGCCGGGATCGACCGGCCCCGTACCGGTTCGGTGACCGTGGGAGGCGCCGCCATCGCCGACCTGCCGCCCGAGAATCTCCGCCACCACGTGGTGCTCGTGACGCAGGACCACCACGTGTTCGCCGACTCGCTCCGCGACAACCTGACGATCGCCGCGCCCCACGCCGGTGACGCCGAGCTCCGGGCCGCGCTTCACGCCGTCGGGGCCGACTGGGTGGGCGAGCTGCCGAAGCAGCTCGACACCGACCTGGGCGAGCACCCCCTCAGCGGCGCGCAAGCGCAGCAGGTCGCGCTCGCACGCGTGCTCCTCGCAGATCCGCACACGCTCGTGCTCGACGAAGCCACCGCCCTGCTCGACCCCCGCGCGGCACGCCACACCGAACGCGCGCTCGCCACCGCCACGCACGGCCGGACCGTCATCGCCGTCGCACACCGCCTCCACACCGCACGCGATGCCGACCGCGTCGCGGTGATGGAGGCCGGGCGGATCATCGAGCTCGGGACGCACGAGGAACTCGTGTCAGCCGATGGCGAGTACGCACGGCTCTGGCGCGCGTGGGCGGGAGGCGGGGATGGCTAGAGCGTGTCTGCTCCGAGGTGGGCGTCGCGCAGCCAGGCCTCACACCGTGAGCAGCACCTTGGTGGCGCGGCGTTCGTCCATCGCCCGGTAGCCCTCGGCGGCTTCCTCGATGGGCAGCTCGAGGTCGAAGACGACGCCGGGGTCGATCTGGTCGGTCATGATCAGCTCGATGAGCTCGGGCAGGAAGCGGCGCACCGGTGCCGGGCCACCGAGCAGGCTCACGGTGGCGAAGAACAGGTCGAGGCCGTCGAGCTCGACGCCGTGCGAGACGCCGACGTAGCCGACGTGGCCACCCGCGCGGGTGGCCCCGATCGCCTGCAGCATCGCCTCTTGCGTTCCGACCGCCTCGATCGTGGAGTGCGCGCCGTACCCGCCGGTCATCTCCTTGACCTACGCGACGCCGGCGTCGCCGCGCTCCTCCACGAGGTCGGTCGCACCGAACCTGCGGGCCAGGGTCTGCCGGTCAGCGTGACGGCTGAAGGCGATGATCCGCTCGGCGCCGAGCTGCTTGGCGGCCAGGATCGCGAGCAGCCCGACCGCGCCGGCACCGACCACGGCGACCGTCTTGCCCGGTCCCGCCTGCGCGGCTACGGCGGCGACCCAGCCGGTGCCCAGCACGTCGGAGGCGGCGAGAAGGCTGCGCGTCTGCGCGGGAGTGGGATCGCCGCCGACCTTGACGAGGGTGCCGTCCGCGAGCGGGATGCGGGCGTAGTCGGCCTGGGTGCCGATCGAGCCCATCATCACCTGGTGAATGCACCGGGACTGAAACCCGGCCCGGCAGATCTCGCACGTGTTGTCCGAGGCGACGAACGAGCCGACCACGAAGTCGCCGACCTTGATCTCCCGCACATCGGCCCCGACCTCCGAGACGACCCCGATGTACTCGTGGCCCATCCGCGTGGGCCGGGTGACGTCCTCGACTCCGCGATAGGGCCACAGGTCGGAGCCGCAGATGCACGCGGCGGTGACGCGGATGATCGCGTCCGTGGGCTCGACGATGGTGGGCTCGTCCACCTGATCGACCCGGACGTCCCCGGGGGCATGCATGACGACGGCGCGCATGGGCTTCTCCTTCTGGGCTCTGACGGTCTGACGGTTTGATGTCAAGAACAGCACGTCCGCGACCCGGGTGGGAGTCACTGTCAGGGACTGGCACGCCGGAGCGGGTTCCATCGTTGGAGGTACTCGCAGAGACTCCCTCGCAGCCGGCCCGTGACCTAACGTGAACAGCATGGACAACCGATCGGAGGTCCGCGAGTTCCTCACCACGCGTCGCGACAAGGTCGCTCCGGGGGAGGTTGGCCTTCCGGTCGGTACGAACCGGCGTGTCAAGGGACTGCGGCGCAGCGAGGTCGCCGCGCTGGCGGGCGTGAGCGTGGAGTACTACACGCGCCTCGAGCGCGGCGCGATCAGCGGCGCCTCGCCGGCGGTCCTCGACTCGCTGGCCCGCGCACTGCGCCTGGACGAGGCCGAGCGTGCGCACCTGTTCGACCTGGCCCATGCGGCGAGTCCGATCGCCCGACCACGCCGCAAGCGCAGCCCGAAGTGCTGGACGCCGCACCCCAGCCTGCAGTGGAGCCTGGATGCGATCGTGGCGGGCCCGGCTTTCGTGCGCAACGGCCGCATGGACATGCTCGCCGCCAACGCGCTCGGACGAGCCTTCTACAAGGACGTCTACGACATGCCCGGTGAGCCGCCGAACATCGCACGGTTCACGTTCCTCGACGAGCGCGCCGGTCACTTCTACCCCGACTGGGCCGCCTTCGCTGAGATCACGGTCTCGATCCTGCGCACCGAGGCAGGCCGCGATCCGCACAACAAGGACCTGCACGACCTCATCGGTGAACTGGGGACCCGGAGCCAGGAGTTCCGCCGACTCTGGGGTGCGCACGACGTCCGGCATCACGGCACCGGCTTCAAGACCTTCCATCACTCCGTGGTCGGTGAGATGACACTCGCCTACGAAGGGCTGGAGCTGGAGTCCGAACCGGGACTCACGCTGACCATCTATGCCGCCGAACCGGGGTCGCCCTCAGCTGAACGGATGCAGTTGCTCGCCTCCTGGGCAGCAAGCAACGAGCGCGAGCCGTCAGCGCCGCCCTCAGTGAGCAGCATCATGAGCGCCGAGGGCGAAGGCGCGGCCAGGGAGCGGTGAAGATCACCCTGCGCATCGGCGACGACATCGTCGGCGGCGAGCTGTACGACAACCCCGTTGCCGACAGATCGCGGCGCTGCTGCCGTTCGAGGCCGGCTTCGATGACTTCCACGACCAGTGCAAGCTCGCTCCGTTGTAGAGCCTGAGACCGATCGACACCCTGACGGAAGGATTCCTCATGAACACGTTCGCCATCATCGGCGCCGGCCCGGGACTCGGACAGGCGACGGCCCGTCGGTTCGGGCGTGCAGGTTTCGCCGTCGCACTGATCTCCCGCACTCAGGCCAACGTCGATGCTCTGGCCGCTGAGTTGACCGCTGACGGGATCACCGCCCGTGGCTATGCCGCCAACGCCCGCGACCCGCATGCGCTGCGCGCGGCCTTGGATGCTGCCGCTGCCGACCTCGGCCCGATCGAGGTGCTCCAGTACAGCCCCGTGCCGGCGAGGGAGTTCATGAAGCCGGTACTCGAGACGACCGCCGACGACATGCTCGGGCCGGTCGAGCAGTCGGTGTACGGCCCGGTCATCGCGGTGCAGCACGTGCTGCCCGGCCTGCGCGAGCTGGGCAGGGGCACCATCCTGCTCATCAACGGTGGCAGCGCGGTGCGCCCCAACGGCAACGTGACTGGCACCTCGATCGCCTTCGCCGGTGAGAGCGCCTACGGACAGATGCTGCACGACGCACTCGCCAGCGCGAACATCCACGTGGCGCAACTGATCATCCCCCGCGGCATCGGCGGCGGCGAGCCCGACCACGAGCCCGACGCGCTGGCCGAGCGCATCTTCTCCCTCCACCGCGACCGCGGCGCGTT
>NZ_JBMDXJ010000077.1:0-6515 GCF_048594945.1 Pseudactinotalea sp.
ACGTGTGCTCGTGCTGCACCACGGGCGCATCGTCGAGCAGGGCATCACCGAGCAAGTGCTCGAAGATCCCCAGCATCCCTACACCCGACTTCTCGTGTCTTCGAGGCTGACATGACCACCACCATCGCGACGACGACCATCACAGCGGTCCGGCTCTCGAAGCGTTTCGACAACGGCGCCGACGTCCTTCGCGGTGCGGCACTGAACGCGGCCGGTGGTCAGCTCACGCTGATCCGCGGGGCCGCCGGCTCGGGCCGCACCACCCTGGCCCGCTGTCTGACCGGGGTCTACCGGCCGGACGCCGGCGAGGTGACGCTGCGACTCGGCGACCGTGGCGAGGCGGACCTGACCGGGGCGGACCCCCGCGCGGTGGCGTGGCTGCGCGCCCACCACATCGCCACCTTCGACGGCCCATTGAACACCGCCCCCACACTGCCGGCCCAGGCCGCAGTCGCCCGGGCAGCGCGCTGCAGTTCCGAGGTCGCCGCGGCCGGGTTGGCCCGCCTCGATGCCGCTGACGTGGCGCTGACACCACTGGGTCGGTTGCGTTCCCCCCAGCGCCATCTGGTGGCGCTGACAGCCGCCCTGGTCGCCGACCGACCCTTCGTGGTTCTCGACAGGCCCGACGAATACGCCCCGCACCGGGCTCTTGCCACCTGGCTGCTCGAAGCAACCACCGCCGGCGCGGCGGTCATCGTGACCGCCGCCGCCGACAGCACACTCGCGTCGATCGCCTCCGCGGTCGGCGAACTCAGACAAGGAGAAATAGCATGGCAGACTGTGTGATCGAGGGCGTCACCGTCATTCCCGGCGCTGGGCGCGAAGCGATTCCGAATGCGATCGTGACCCTCGATGCACACGGCCGCGTCGAGGACATCACCGCGGAGGCTGCCGCCGGTGACGACCTCTTCCTGGTGCCCGGTGCCGTCGACCTGCACCTGGACAACCTGCTGCAGCGCCGCCGGCCCCGAGCCACCGTGTCGCTCGACCACGCGGCCATCATCCCGGTGCTGGACGCAGAATGCGCCGCCGCCGGCATCACCACCGTCTGCATCGCGGCCCGCTGCGAAGACTCTCCGCGCAAAGGCATCGCGATCGCCGACGCGGCCGTGCTGGCCGCGGTGCTGGAAGAGCTGGCGCCGCTACTGTCCTGCGACTGGCGGATTCACGCCCGCGTGGAGCTCACCGACGAGGGCGCCGTGGATGCGCTGCACGCCGTGCTAGCAGTTTCATCACGCGTGGCGTTGATCTCCATGATGGAGACCTCGGTGGCGCGCAGCAGGTTCTCGTCACTGGCCGAGACCCAGGCCTTCTACGCCCAGGACTGGGGGGTGTCCGAAGCCGAGGTCGCGGAGATCTTCACCGTCGACGCGCAGCAGTTGAGTCGTATCGCCGAACGCCGACAGGCGGTGGCGACGCTCGCCTCGAACCGCGGCATCCTGCTGGCCACACATGACGACCGTACCGAGGAACACATCGAGGAAGCGTTCGCGTTCGGTGCGCGGGTTGCCGAGTTCCCGCTGAGCATGGCGGCGGCGCGCCGAGCGCACGAACTCGGCATGGCAGTGGTGCTCGGTGCTCCCAACGCTCTACGCGGCCGCTCGACGTCAACGGGCAACGTGCTTGCGGCAGAGGCAATCGAGGCCGGAGTGTGCGACGTGCTCTGCTCGGACTATCTGCCGACCGCAATGCATTCCGCGCCGCACGTTCTGGCCCGCGCTCATGGCGTGCCCCTGGCTCACGCGATCGATCTCGTGTCGACGAATCCGGCGAAGATGCTGGGGTTGGCGCCGCCCACCATCGAGGTCGGCACAGTGCTCACCGCGTCACTACGGCGGGTGCGACCGTTTCACGCCGATTCTCCCGAGCGGCCGGCGCACGTGGGTACCGCGCTGTGGCGTGACGGGCGGCTGGTGTTCCGGCGCGCAACGGTAGAGACCCTTCCTGGGGTGACAGCAGTGCCCGCGACAGCCTGACCGGCCCAGGGCTCCGGGCCCGGTGCTTCACCTCGTGCGCCGCAGGATGCCCTCAGCGGCGGTGCGGAGCGTCTGTAACTCGAAGGGGAGCCGTTCACGGTCCCCCGGGAGCGCACGCTCGAAGGACAGCCCGTTGACCACCGTGCTCAGAAACCGCGCCTGCGCGTCGAGATCGCCCGGGGCCAGCGCGCCCTCGTCGCGCAGGAGCCCGAGCCATCGCGCGATGCGGTGCACCGCAAGGCGTTCGAGCGCGAGGAAAGAATGGGTGGCATCCGCCGATGGCGTTGCTGCGACGTAGGTGTCGTGAAGGGAGCGCCAGTGCTCCCGGGCCCGCTCGCCGGTACCCACCTGTGACAGCAGCAACTGAAGGCAGGCCACGAGACGTTCACCGGGATCGCCGGTGGTGTCCTGCATCGGATCGTCGGGCAGGTCCAAGTCGTAGATTCCGGCGATCACGGTGTCGACCAGGGCCCGCTGGGTCGGGAAGAAGTGGCGAAGCGAGCCGACGCTGACCCCGGCGCGCGCAGCGACTGCGCGCACACTCAGCCGAGAGGTCGGATCCTCACCGAGCATCGTCGCAGCGGCGATCAGGATCTTGTCGCGCGTGCTCTGCCTCGTCACACCCATCGGGACGGCACCTCCTCCTCCGATCTAGCACACTGTGCTAGTTTCAACCCCGATCCACTAGTACAGCGTGCTAGTTCAGGCAGATCGTATCTGCGTCAGCGCTGGGCGCCGGCGGCCACCCGTCGAGATTATCGAGGAGCAGACGATGAACACCCGGACCCGACCCTGGATTCTGCAGGGCGATGATCCCCACCCGACACCGCGGATCCCCGGCGGCGTCGAATACCACCGGGTGTACGCAGGACAACGACGCGTCGTCCTGCGTGGCATCGTTGCCCTCGCGCTGCT
The DNA here is from genome assembly GCF_048594945.1 of Pseudactinotalea sp. Classification (NCBI taxonomy): domain Bacteria; kingdom Bacillati; phylum Actinomycetota; class Actinomycetes; order Micrococcales; family Cellulomonadaceae; genus Pseudactinotalea; species Pseudactinotalea sp. The sequence goes on from NZ_JBMDXJ010000077.1 coordinate 2,892, forward strand.
GATGGTCGGATTTGTCGGCTTTGCGGTTCTCCTGACCGAGATCTCGGTGATCATCGACCGGGAATTCTTCGGCCGTTCGGGTCCGTCAACACCGTTGAGGCAGGCAGCCGGTGCGCTGTCGTTGGCAGTGCTGATCCCGTACTGCATGCTGCTGCAGCGGGTGCTCTACGGGGTGCCGCCCGGGACGCTGCACTCTGTGGCGGGCCGGTTCCGCTACGGGGTGTTCGGTCGAGCACTGCTCGCGTTCGGGCCCCTGGTTCTGGCCGCGGTTGCAGTCGCCTCTCTGGACCAGCACAGCTCGGCAGCATGGACGACGCCGGATCTGGTCGCCTTCTTCGTCATCGGCATGGCCCTCACACCACTGGCAGCAGCGGGTGAAGAATACGGCTTTCGCGGTGTGATGTTCCGGGTGCTCGGCAGCTGGGCGCCAGGCGCACGTTCCGGGGCAATCCTCGGCATCGTCGTGACGACCGTGCTGTTTTCGCTCATACACGGCACGCTGGACCCGTTCCTGCTGACGTCATACCTGGTGCTGTTCTCGTCGACGGCAATAGTCACCTGGCGCACCGGTGGCCTCGAAGTGGCCGTCGTCCTCCACGGCGTCTACAACGTCATGTTCCTCGTGCTCGCGACCACCCTGCACCAAGACATCGGCGCCCAGCTTGCGAACCGGGGCGAAGCAGTCGGCTCGATGACGAACCTGGTGCCCAGCGCCGCTTTGATCGTCATCACCGCCGCGGTGTGGTGGATGACCCGCGCGAGTGGCCCTGCGCGTACTGCAATGGTCGAGCCGGTGACGGGGCAGCAGCTGTGAGCGCGAGCTGGAACGAACGTCGGCTCGCCAAACGTGTGAAGCCAGGTGACGGGCGGCTGCTCAAACCGTTTCGCTGGTGGCAGATGACGCGTCGGTCGGTCATGTCCATCGCACTGCCGGTGGACGGCCGACAGGTCATACACACGGTTGAGGTGAAACACGGCGGTGACGCTGAAAGCGGCGTCGTCCGGGCAGGCCTGTATCTCGACGGGCACCTGCGGGCGCAGTCACGCGTACCCGCGCGCTTCCCGGTCGCACAGGGACACATCGAGGTCCGTACCAGCCAGCTGGGGCTGCGACGGTGCCATCTCGTCGCGCACGACGGCTCGCAGCGGCCACTCGAGCCTCATCCGAAGTCTGCCGAGGGCCGGCGGATGCGTTTCGGTCGCGAGCATCCCGCCCTGAGCGGACTCCTCGGTGTGGTCTCGGTGCTCTTACTGCTCACCGGCGTAGTGCTCAACGTGCTACAGGCTGCGGAGCCCATCTCTGAGATCCCCTACATCGCAGACATGATCGGCTCGTTCGAGTCACCCCTGCACCTTCCGGGGTGGCTCAACCTGGCGTTCGGGTTCGGCGCGGCGGCCGCCGCCATCGAACGTGCGATGCACATGCGCTATCACTGGCTGCTCGACGGCGGCGCTGGCACCTGACACCTGAGGACGGTCGAACTATCTGTCTCGCAACGCTTCCGGGACATGATGTTCGGACTCACCGCCCCGGCCCAGGCGCTCGGCACGTCGACCTGAATCTCAACCCTCAGGCGGCCTCCGCGGTCGCGGCCTCGATGAGCCCGCGCATGTAGCCGACTGCGAACAGGCGTCCCAGGACGCCGTAACCCACCTCGGCCGGGTCCTCGCCGTAGAGCGTCGGCACGTGGTCCGAGCGCATCAGACCGTCGAAACCGACATCGCGGTATGCGCGCACGCACGCGTACATGTCAGTCGGCCCCGCATCGTGCCACGTCTCGGTGAAGCGCTCCGCCACACCGTCGACATCGCGGAAGTGCACGAAGAAGATCTTCCCTGCACCGCCGAACTCGCGGATCGCCGCCGGGATGTCGTCGGTCATCAACCGGAAATTTCCTTGGCAGAACGTGATTCCGTTCATCTCGCTCGGCGCGAGCTCGATCAATCTCCGATACGCATCAAGACTGGACATGATGCGTCCCACCCCGCGCAGCGGCGACAGCGGCGGATCGTCGGGGTGCATCGCGAGCCGCACGCCGGCGTCCTCCGCGGCGGGGATCACCCGGCGCAGGAAGTACTCGAGGTTGTCCCAGAGCTCGTCGTCCGAGATCGGCCCCTGCGGGGTGGTCGCGGGCGACACCTCGTCGAGGTCGAAACGTGTGACGACCGACCCGCCGCGCGAGGCCGACGTTCCCGTTCTCGCCCAGTTGAAGTCGGTCATCCACTCGTAGCACCAGACGGGGATCCCGACCCGTCCCATGCTCGTGAGCATCGTGACGACCTGGGCGATCTCCTCGTCGCGACCGGGTAGCCCGCGCTTGGTGAGGTTCAGCGGGGGCCGCCACTCGAGGACCCCGACATCGAGGTCCTGCTCGGCGTAACGGTCGTACAACGCGCGCACGCTCGAGTACTCCCAGGCCGCCGCCGTCCCGTCGCGGGCGCGGCCATCCACCGTGCGCCCGAACGACGCGACGGCGTCGGTGATTCCCGCTTGCCGCATGAGCGGCCACAACTGCGTCTCCGCCCGGTCCAGCGGCAGGATCTCGGCGATCCTCACACCGTCAGCCCCACGGGCGGTCGTAGCTCCACTCGCGGTCCCACGCGCTGCTGTCGGGGAAGAACTGCGGATCGTCGGGGTCGAGGTAGCGCATGAACATCTCCTCGTTGATGTCGCCGAAGCCGAGACCCGGCGCGTCGGGCACCGGGATGTAGCCGTCGACGATGATCTGATCGGAGAGCCCCGTGACCAGCGAGCTCCAGTCCGGCACGTCCGCGGCGTGGAACTCCAGGGCCAGGAAGTTCTCGGTCGAGGCTCCGATCGCGACGCAGGCCATCGTCGCGATCGGCGTCGCAGCAAGGTGCAACGCCATCGGAATCCCGTACCCCTGGGCGAGATCGCCGATCTTCTTGGTCTCCAGGACCCCGCCCGCCGATGCCGGATCCGGGTGGGCGACGCGGATCGCCTGGGCGTCGAGCAGCGGCTTGAAGCCCTCGGCGAGGTAGATGTCCTCCCCGGTGCACGTCGGCGTCGCGACCGACTCGGTGAGCTGGCGCCACTGCTGGGTGAACTGCCACGGGATCATGTCCTCCAGCCATTCCAGCGCGTACGGTTCGAGGGCGCGTCCGAGCCGGATGCACGAATCGACATCCATGTAGCCGAAGTGGTCGGCCGCGATCGGCAACTCGTAGCCCACGACGTCGCGGACGCGTCGCACGTAGTCGGCGATGTAGTCGACGCCGATCGGGGTGATGTGCGTGCCCGTGAAGGGGTGCATGGTGAACGGCAGATCCTTCGGATGCCGCTTGCGCTCACGCGGATTCGCGATGACGGCGCCCGGGACGTCCCAGATCAGCGACAGCCCGATGTCCATCTTGAGCATCTTGAAGCCGCGTGCCTGACGCTCCAGCAGCGTGCGTGCCATCGCCTCGGGGTCGGGATCAGAGACCGTGTCGGCATAGACCAGGATTTCGTCGCGGTACTTGCCGCCCGCGAGCATGTAGGCGGGAATGTCGTACGCCTTGCCTGCCAGGTCGAGCAGGGCCATCTCGATGCCGGACACGCCGCCGCCCTGACGACCGGGCCCGCCGAACTGCCGGATGCGGCGGAAGACCCGCTCCACGTTG
>NZ_JBMDXJ010000078.1:0-15210 GCF_048594945.1 Pseudactinotalea sp.
GCACGCACGAGGTTGACCTGGATCTCGTATCCGGTCGCGATGCCGCGCACGAGATCAGCCCCGCTGCATGCCCGGTGCTGCGCGACCGCGAGGATCGGCGGGATGTTGTCACCCGGGTGCGAGTAGTCGGCGGCAAGGTAGGTGTCGTGGAAGTCGAGCTCGCGCACGGCCACGCCGTTCGCCCAGGCCGCCCACTCGGGGCTGACCCGCAGGTTGGAGCTGCGCCCGAACACGGTGGCGCCCGGCGAATAGGGGTGGGTCAGCGCCTGCGCACGCGCCGCGACCACGGGCGCCCGCAGCAGCGAGGCCGCTGCCACGGCGGCGTTGTCGATGACGCGGTTGACCACCATGTCGACCACGTCGTCGTCCACCGGGACCGGGTCGGTCGCGAGCTCGGCGAGCTTCCACGCCAGCTGGTCGTTCTGCTCGAGGTTCTCCTCGCTGCGGTGCACCCGCAGCTGATGCGTGATCGGCACGGTTCTCCTTTGTCTCTGCTGCCCCCACCGTAGGCCGCGAACACCGCTCACGGGCCACTAACCTGGCCTCGTGACTTCCCGCAGGCCCCCGACGTCGTTCCTCACCCTCGTTGCGCTGGTCTTCGCGACGGCGGTGCTCACGTTCGCGGTGCCCGGCGCGGCTCAGGCGCACAGCGAGCTGGTGTCCTCGACCCCCTCGGACGGCGGCACGACCAGCGAGATCCCCACGGAGATCGTGCTGGAGTTCAACGAGAACATCCAGGAGATCGGCAACGAGATCGTGGTCGTCGACCCCGAGGGCACGCCCGTGGCCGATGGCGAGATGGTGGTCGACGGTCCCGTGGTGACCCAGCCGATCAGCACCGGTGCGGCCGGGGAGTACACCGTGACCTGGCGGGTCGTCTCTGCCGACGGCCACCCGATCTCGGGCGAGTTCACGTACGAGCTGCAGGCGCCCACCACGGTGGACGAGACCGACGAGACCACCGAGGCCACCACCACGGATGCCGAGGAGACCACCGAGGAGGCGAGCACCGCCGTCGAGTCAGGCGAGTCCCTCGAGGACGAGGAGTCCGGCTCCGGCTCGACCGTGCCGATCTTCATCGGGCTCGGGGTCCTCGTGCTCGCTGGTGTGGTCATCCTCGTGGTCCGGCGCAGGCGGGCACGATGACCACCGCCCGCGTATGGCCGCCCCCACGGTGGGAGCAGCGGTTCCGCGCGGGCAGGGTGCTGCTGCCGCGGTGGGCGGCCGACAACCCCGACCGGGCCGTCGTGGTGATGACCGATGGCGGTCGGTTGCAGGCGCACTCGTGGACGCCGTCGAGCGGCCGGGCGCTGCCCGCCACCGCTCGGACGCAGGGCACCAGTCTTGCCGAGATCGACCCCGCCGGGAACTGGGTGTGGTGGTTCGACGACACCGACGGGAACGAGTTCGGCGTGTGGCGCCGGCAACCCTTCGGCGCCACACCAGGCCGGCGCGTCGAGACCCCGATCGATCTCCCAGCGGCCTACCCACGAGGCTTGCTGATCGGGCGTGACGGGACCGCCGTCGTCGGGCGGGGTGATTCTCGCTACGGCACCCAGATCCACTCGGTCCCGGTGGGTCGATCGTCCTACGGGACAGACGGGCCGACGCTGATCTACCGGCACGAGAGCTGGGCGGCAGCCCGGGCGATGAGCAGGGACGGCAGGTTGATCGCCGTCGAGCACTCCGAGCACGGCGACTCCCGCCACCCGGCCATCCGAGTGTACCGGCGCGACGGCTGGCCGGTCGCCGAGCTCGACGACGGAGCGGACCGAGGACTGTGGGCGCTCGGCTTTGCACCCGCGGCGGGCGATCAGCGCCTGTTGGTGCGACACGAGCGCGGCAATACCCCGAAGCTACTGATCTGGGACGTGGACAAGCTGATCCAGCGGCCGGTCGACATCGGCGTGGAGGGCGAGATCGGCGACGCGTCCTGGTACCCGGACGGGCGGCACGTGCTGGTCGCGGTGGACCATCACGCGCGGACCCGGCTGTTCCGGGTGGACCTGTTCTCGGGGTCGGTCGTGGGCGTCGGGCCGATGGAAGGCACCGCCGAGGATGCCGTGGCGCGACCCGACGGCGATGCCTGGGTGTTGCACAGCTCCTCCGCACGGGCACCGGCGGTGCTGTCGGCACGAAGCGGTAGGGAGCTGCTGACTCCGCCGGGAGCCGGTGCGCCGGCCTCGGTCGCGGTGCGGGACGTCTGGGTGGATGGCCCGGGCGGCCGGATCCACGCTCTGCTGAGGCTGCCGACCGCGGGCGCCGCCCCGTACCCGGTGGTCGTCAAGGTGCACGGCGGGCCGACCCTGCACGACTCGGACTCCTTCTCCCCGGCGGCGGCGGCGTGGGTGGACCACGGCTGGGCGGTGCTGGAGGTCAATTATCGCGGCTCCACCGGGTACGGCGTGGACTGGCGTGATGCGCTGGAGGCGAAGGTCGGGTTCACCGAGCTCGCCGATGTGGCCGCGGTGCACGACCATCTGCTGGCGGAGGGCACGGTCGACCCCGATCGCTCGGTGCTGGTCGGGCGGTCGTGGGGCGGCTACCTCACCTTGCTCGGGCTGGGCACGCAGCCCGAGCGCTGGGCCGCGGGGGTGGCTGCGGTCCCGGTGGCCGACTACGTGGCGGCGTACGAGGACGAGATGGGATCCTTGCAGGACTTCGACCGTGCGCTGTTCGGCGGCTCACCGGATGAGGTGCCGGAGGCCTACCGGGAGTCCTCTCCGCTCACGTACGTGGATGCCGTGCGCGTGCCCGTGCTGATCAGCGCAGGAGAGAACGACCCGCGGTGCCCCTACCGACAGATCCTCAACTACGTGGAAGCGCTGCGGCACGGTGGCGGAACGGTCGAGACGCACGTCTACGACGCCGGTCACGCGAGCCAGGTCGATGATGAACGGGTCACCCAGATGCGCCTCGAGCTGGACTTCGTGCGTCGACACGTGGGCACGCCGGCAGGCTGACGTGCTCAGACCGTGGCCGGTGCCGGCCGCACCGTGCGGAGCGCGCTGAGCCAGCCGAGGAGACGGTCGGGTCGGTCCGTGATGATCGCGTCCACCTCGAGCTCGACGGCGTGCGCCCACTGGGCGGGCTCGTTCAGCGTCCACACCATCACCTGCAGCCCGGCGTCCTGCCATCGGGCCACGAGTTCGGGCTCGCGCTCGAGCTGCGCGTAGGGCGGGTTGCAAGCCATCACCCCGAGTCGGGCGCACGTGGCCACGAGATCTTCTGGTTCGCCGGCGCGATGACTCACCAACAGGCCGGTGCGGACGCCTGGCGCGACCTCACGCATCGCTTCCAGCGTGCCGGGCCAGAAGCTCTGCACGATCGTCCGCTCTGTCACGCCGGCCTGCGCGAGCTGAGCCACGACAGTGGCGGCATCGTGGACTGCCCAGTCACCCTTGAGCTCGAGCAGCAGGTCGGTCCCCGCGTGGGTACTGACGTGCTCGAGCACCTGGCTCAGCAGCGGCACCCGGTGGCCGCGGAACACGGGCGAGAACCACGAACCGGCGTCCAAGCGGGCGATGGCCTCGGCAGCCAAGCCGGCCACGGGACCAGTGCCATCGGTCGTCGCGTCCACCGTGTCGTCATGAATCACCACGGCGTGGCCATCGCCGCTGAGGCGCACATCGATCTCCAGCGCGTCAGCACCCACCCGCCACGCGCCCTCGACCGCGGGCATCGTATTCGGTGGTGCGGTCGAGGTGTTGCCCCGGTGAGCGATCACCAGCGGTGAAGCGGTGGTCACAGATACGGCTCCACGTTCTCGCTGAACGCCTGGTCGAGCTGGGTGGCCAGGCCCGGGTAGACCTCCTCCGGTGAGGAACCGCCGAGCACGATCTGCTCGATACCGTCGGTGAGGATCTGGTCTCCGCCGGGGGTGAACACACGCACCCAGTCCTGCACGCGCGTCTTCTCCTGCAGCTGGTCGACCGACGTGCGAAAGTGCGGCGTCTCTGCGTAGACCGAAGCCATGATCTCCCCCTCGATCGCCGAGGTGCGCACCGGCATGTAGCCGGTGCTCGCCGAGAAGGTGGCGGTGTTGTCGGTCTCGGTGAGGAACTTCAGGAACATCGCGGCAGCGAGCTGTTGCTCGGGCGTCTTGTTCGCAGCGATCGCCAGTCCGGTGCCGCCGGTCGGCACGGTCGGGCCCGCGACCGGCCCGTCCGGAAGGAACGCGGTACCGAGCTCGAACTGTGCAGCCTCCATGTGACCGGTCAGCGAACCGGTCGATCCGATCAGGCACGCGAAGATGCCGGCCTGGAAGTCGGCGTTGGTATCGCTGCCCATGCCGGCGAAGGCACCGTCGCCGTGGTACATGCGGTGCACGAACTCCCCGGCCTCCTGTGCCTGTGGTGTGTCCAAGGTGACCGTCCACTCGTCGCTGAAACCACCCCCATAGCCCCACAGCACGTTCGAATACCACCAGGCGGACCAGGAGGTTCCGATGCTGAGTGCGAGAGGTGCGCCGTCGGACGGCACCTGGTCCCAGAGCGCGGGAGCCCACTCCGCCAGCTCCTCCCAGGTCTCGGGACCTCGATCGGGCAGCCCGGCTGCCGACCACATGTCCTTGTTGTAGTAGAACAGCGGCGTCGAGCGCGCGTACGGCGCGGCGTAGTGGCGGCCCTCGTACTCGTAGTCGCTGTAGAGGGTCTCCACGTAGTCCGCGGTGTCGACCTCCAGGTGCGCGAACACGTCGTCGAGTGCCATGACCTGCCCGTTGACGAAGTACCGGAACCACCACACGTCCGAGGCGATGACCAGCTCGGGGATCTCGTCGGTGCCCGAGGCTGCCTGGAACCGCTGCGCGATCTCGTCGTAGCCGGCCCCGGCCGTGACATGGTTGATCGTGATGTCGGGGTACTGCTCGTTGAAAGCGGCGATGTAGGAGGCCTCGAGCTCGAGGGTGTTGCCGGGGTGGTTGGACCACCAGGTGATCTCGCTCGCCGGCTCGACCGACGCCCAGTCGATCTCCTCAGCATCGCCATTTCCGCCGTCATCCCCGTTGAGGGACGGCCCGCCGCAGGCGGTCAGCAGGCCGCCGGCGGCACCGAGTCCGCCCAGCTGAAGCAATCGACGGCGTGACGGGGTCCAGGTGGGCGTGGTGCGTCGTGCGTGAGTCATGTTGCTCCTTCGAGGGATCATCCGGTGACGGCACCGGCGGTCAGACCGGCCACGAGCCGGCGTTGCAGAATCAGGAAGATCACGAGCATCGGGGTGGTGACGATGACGGTGGCCGCCATCAGCACGCCCCAGTTCTGCATGCCGTCGATGCTCTGCAGCAGCGTGAGGCCGACCGGCAGCGTCATCGTGCGCGGGTTGTCGGTGACGAGCATCGGCCAGAGGTACTCGTTCCACTCGTTGACGAGCGAGACCAGGCCCACAGCGGCGATCGTCGGGACCGACATCGGCACCACGAACCGCCACAGCCGGCGCCAGTGACCGGCGCCATCCATCTCGGCGGCCTCGAGCACCGAGGCGGGCAGCGACATGAAGTGTTGCCGGAACAGGAAGGTGCCGAACGCGCTCGCCAGCCCGGGAACGAGGATGCCCTGGTAGGTGTTGAGCCAGCCCAGCGAGGCGATCAGGGTGTAGTTCGGGATGATCGTGATCTGTCCGGGGATGAGCAGCGCGAACAGCACCACCACGAACACCGCCTTGCGGAACGGCACGTCCACGAAGACCACCGCGTAGGCGCAGCACAGTCCGAGGAAGACCTTCAGCCCGGCCCCGATCAGCGTGATGGCGACGCTGTTGAGGAACATCCGCCCGATCGGGATCGAACTGGCGACCTGCTCGTAGTTGGCCCACTGGAAGGCTTCCGGCAGCCACTGCAGCGGCAGCGAGTACAGCTCGCCCTGCTGTTTGTAGCTCGCCATGAACATCCAGATCAGCGGGACCGCCATGACGAGGATGGCGGCGAGCATCGTCAGGTACAGCCCGGCGTCCAGATGGCCCCGGAAGGGACGTCGACGGCGAGGTCCCGCCGGCGCCTGCTCCGGGACATCCTGTGTGCGCGGCTCGCGTTGGATCGTGGCGCTCATGAGTAGTGCACCTTCCGCTCCATGTACTTGAGCTGGATGCCGGTGATGAGGAGCAGGATCACGAAGAGCACGGTCGCGGCTGCCGAGGCGTAACCGGCGCGGCCGGTCTGGAAGCCCTCGATGTAGATCTGGTACATCAGCGTGGTCGTGGAGCCGAGCGGACCGCCGTCGGTCATCGCCTTGATGAGGTCGAACGACTGCAGCGAGCTGAGCATCGTGGTGATGAGCAGGAAGAACGTGACCGGCCCGAGCAGCGGCAGCACCACCGAGAAGAACGTGCGGGTCTTGGTCGCACCATCGAGCGCGGCAGCATCACGCAGGTCCTGCGGAATCCCCTGCAAGCCCGCCAGGTAGATCAGGGCGACGTACCCGACGTGCTTCCACAGGTAGACGATGATGATCATGATCAGCGCCCACGGTGCGGTCGTGTACCACTGCGGCGATGACAGCCCGATGCCGCGAAGCAGCGTCGACAGCAAGCCGTACCGCGGGTCGAAGATGTACAGCCACAGCATGCCTACCGCGATGCCGGAGAGGACGTACGGGGCGAACGCCACGGTGCGTGCGAGGCCGCGTCCCACGAGGCGGCGGTTGAGCAGCAGCGCCATCAGCAGCCCGATGACGATCGAGCCGCCCACGGTCGCCACCGCGAACACCGCCGTCGTCCCCATGATCGTGGGGGTGTGGGGATTGGTGAACCAGCTGACGTAGTTCTGCAGCCCTACGAACCTTGCCACGCTCGAGCCCATGTTCCACTGCAGCAGCGAGTAGTAGAAGCTCAGGACGAGTGGGCGGTAGACGAAGATCAACAGCAGCGCCACGTTCGGGCCGGCCAGGAGCACGAAGATCGCGAGGTTGCGCAGGCGCTTCTGCGTGCTCGGGCCGCCGCGCCTGACCGCGGTCGGCACGGCCGGGATCGGCGGTGCCGTCATCGACCGTTCACCGCCGCGCGGCGGCAGCTCGTCTCACACGTTCGTTGCGTCACGATCTCTCCCTCGAGCTGGCTTCGTTGCCGATCGACCCCCCGACGGGCCACCAGGCACCCTAGGACATCTCGTCCAGGCGGCGCAGCGATCCGGGCAGCGGACTCTGATGAGCGTTTCGAACTCGAATGCGTCACGAACGAGCACGGCGTCCACCCGTAGCGATACCGCCGCCACCACGGCGGCTCAGGTGCCGCAGGCATCAGCTCGCCGCGTCACCCGTGCGGCGATGGCCGCATCGGTTCGTCGGGCAGGTCCCCGGACCGCGGTCGCACGTCAGCACGCCTTGGACGCTAGGGGCGCCCGCAGCCACCGCCTATGACGATCGCGCGCCAGGCACTTGGACTTCCGCGTACGCTCCTTCCCGCGCGCAGCAGCGAGCGAGCCTCTCGGCTTGCGAGACGCGCGCGTGTCCGCCGGTGCGGTGACACTACGTTTCCTGTCGCAGGCGGCTGCGCGCGGTTCATGGCATGCGGCGGCCGATCGATCGAGAAATTAGGTAACGCAAGCGTCGCGTAATATGCAGTGGACGGCCTACGCCGTCGACCACTCTGACCCCTGGAGAAGGAACCGGATGCCCCGCGTCGTCGTCAGCCTCCGTCGGGGTGAGATCACCGAGACGCCGTTCGAGCTGCCGGACCCCTTGCCCGCAGGATCGCCGCGATCGTTGGTGCTGCGGGCGATGTGGCGCACTCGACGGTTCGCGTTGCCCGCCGCTGGTTCGGCCGTGGTGCACCAGGTGTGCGAGGCACTCGTGCCGGTGATCATGGGGCGCGCCATCGATACCGCAGTCGTCGACAACGACGTCCGCGGGCTGCTGATCTGGCTCGGCCTGCTGACGATCAACTTCATCCTGCTCGCCCAGGTGGTGCGATTCGGCAGCTGGTACGGCCAGATCGGCACGAACGCCATGGAGCACCAGCTCCGCACCCGCGTGACCGACCGCCTGCTGCACCCGCGCGCCCGCGCCGACCGGCTCCCGGGGAGCGCGCTGTCGCTCGCCACCAACGACGTACGGCAGCTGACGATGGCCACGCTGCTCATGGTGTACCCGGTGGGTGAGGCGGCGGCGATCATCGTGGGCGGCACGCTGCTGCTGCTGCAATCGGTGCCGCTCGGGCTCGCGGTGCTGATCGGCGCACCGCTGCTGCTGGTGCTCCTCGATGTCCTGGGCAGGCCGCTGCGGCGCCGCGCCGAAGCTGAGGCCGCCGCCGTGGCGGACGCCTCCGGTGCCGCCGCCGACATGCTCGCCGGGCACCGCGTGCTGGCGGGTGTGCAGGCGCAGGACGTCGCGGCCGGCCGGTACGAGCGCCTGTCCCGCGACGCGCTGCGCGCCACGATGCGGGCGCGCACTCACGAGGCCGGACTCACGGCCGGGCTCGACGCCATCACCGGCCTCTTCATGGTGGGTATCGCCGTGGCCGCCGGGCTGCTCGCGGTCCGCGGCGAGATCACGATCGGTGGCCTGATCACCGTGGTCGGGCTCACCCAGCTGCTGCTCATCCCGATCACGGCGTTCGCGCGCAACGTCGCGCCGATCTGGTCCGCCGCACAGGCCAGCGCGGCCCGGCTGCTCACGGTGTTCGGCGACTCCTCCACCACCTCAGCGGCGGCGCCGGACCCCCGCGAGGCCGCAGCGCTCCCGGTGCGTGCACGGGGCATCGATCTGGGCGGGCGCACCCTCGACCTCGACGTCGCGGCCGGCGAGCTCGTCGGCATCAGCGTCGATGGCGTGCAGGCTGTCGCGCTCGCCGACACGCTCGCCGCCAAGCGAGCGCTCGACGGCGATGCCTGGGTCAGGGTGGGCGACGTCACCGTGGACCTGTCCTCGCCTGAGGCGGCCCGGGCACGGATGCTGGTCGCACCGCACGAGGCGTCGCTGTTCGACGGCACCGTCGCCGAGAACCTTGCCCTCCCAGGCCACCACCCCGAGCTGCTGGAGCCCGCCCTTCACGCGGCGGCGTGCGACGACGTGCTCCGGGTCCTGCCCGAGGGTCTCGACACCGTGGTGGGCGAGGGTGGGCTGCGACTCTCGGGCGGTCAGCGACAGCGCGTGGCGCTCGCACGCGCCCTGGTGATGGACGCCCCGGTGCTCGTGCTGCACGAGCCCACCACCGCCGTCGACTCGGTGACCGAGGCCCTGATCGCCGAGCGGCTTCCCGCGCTCCGGGCGGGCCGCACGACCGTGCTGCTGACCACCTCACCCGCCCTGCTCGCCGCGTGCGACCGGGTGCTCGGCGAGTCTGCGGAGGCGGGCCGATGAGCCAGACCCGAGCCACGATTCCCGTGGCGACCACACGCGAGGTCTGGCAGACCTGCCTGGGCTTGCTCCGCCGTCGGACGTGGCTCGTGATCGCGGTGGCGATCGCGTTCGTGATCGCGGCCGCGGCGGGCCTCGTGATGCCGATGGCTCTGGGGCAGATCGTCGACCTGGCGACCGCACCGGAGAGCACCGATGCCGACGTGTGGCGGCTCGGCGGATGGATGGCAGCCGGCGCGCTCGTGCAGGCGCTCGCCGCCGGGGCCGGCGCGATCGGCGCTGCGGCGCTCGTGGAGCAGCTGCTCGCCGACCTGCGGGAACGGCTCGTGACTCGATCGCTGCGGCTGCCGCGGCGGGTGGTCGAGCGCGTCGGCACCGGTGACCTGACCTCGCGAGCGAGCGACGATGTGGCGCAGGTGGCCCAGGGGCTGCCCGGAGCGATCCCGACGGTGGCGGCCTCGGGATTCACGCTGGTGCTCACCGTGATCGCCCTGACCGCGCTGCAGCCGTGGTTCGCGCTGGTGATCCTGACCGTGGTGCCGCTGCAGGTGATCTCGCTGCGCTCCTACCTGCGCAACGCTCCCCCGCTGTACGCGGCCGAGCGAGCGGCGTTCGGCGTGCGCGCTCACCACGTGCTGGCCGCGCTGCGGGGGCTGCCGACCGTGCAGGCGTTCGGGCTCGGCGCCCTCCACGCAGCCCGGATCGGCACGGCCTCCTGGCAGGTGGTGCGGCTGTCGCTGCGCGCACGCGCTGTGCTCAACACGTTCTTCGCCCGCCTCAACACCGCCGAGCTGTTGGGGATGGCGACGATCCTCGTGGTCGCGTTCGTGCTGGTGGGCCGCGGGGCGCTGACGGTCGGTGGTGCGACGACGGCGATGCTGCTGTTCCTGCAGCTGTTCGGTCCGATGATGGGGTTGCTGCTGCTCATCGACGACCTGCAGTCGGCGCTCGCCTCGCTCGGTCGGATCGTGGGTGTGGCCAGGATGGAGACCGGCAACGACGACCAGCGGGAGGCCGGCGGATCGGCGCCGGTTGCCGTCGCGGCAGCACGGTTCGGCTACGACGAGGCGCCGGTCCTGCACGACGTTGACCTGCAGGTGGCGCCCGGCGAGCGGGTGGCGGTGGTGGGCACGTCCGGTGCCGGCAAGTCGACTCTCGCAGCGCTGGTGGCCGGCGTGCACGCGCCCTGGTCCGGGCGCGTGCAGGTGGACGACGCCGCCCACAGCCGCACCGTGCTGATCAGCCAGGAGGTGCACACCTTCTCCGGAACCGTGCGGGACAACATCACACTCGCCCGGCCCGAGGCCGACGACGAGGCCGTGCGGACTGCCTTGGACGCCGTCGGGGGTGCCGACGTGGTCGCAGCCCTGCCGGACGGCCTCGACACCGAGGTGGGACCGCACGCCCACTCGCTCACGGTCGCGCAGGCCCAGCTCGTGGCGCTCGCCCGCGCACACCTGGCCGACCCCGCCCTGGTGCTTCTCGACGAAGCCACCGCGGAGGCCGGGTCCGCACACGGCGCGATGCTCGACCGCGCTGCCGACGCCGTCATCTCCGGCCGCGCCGCGCTCGTGATCGCGCACCGACTCGACCAGGCGGTCAGCGCCGATCGGGTGGTCGTGATGTCCGACGGCCGCGTGGTCGAGGAAGGCACACACGCGGAGCTCGTCGCCGCCGACGGCACCTACGCCGACCTGTGGTCAGCCTGGCAACGCCACCGCCACTGAGGTCGCCACGCTCGTGCGGCGCCACGACGCCGGGCTCACCAGCGAGGCAGGCCCGTGTCGAACCCTGGCTCCACGCGAGCGCGGTAGGCACCGTCGTTGCGGTGCTCGCGATGCAGCTCGAGGTAGGTCTGGTGCAACCGGTCCACTGCGGTGCGGTCGAGCTCGACGCCCAGGCCGGGGCGATCGTCGACGGCGAGGGTCCCGTTCTCGAAGCGCGTCGGGTCCCGCACGATGTCGTCGGCCTCATTCCACGGGTAGTGCGTGTCGCAGGCGTGTCCCAGGCTGGGCATGGCCGCCACCACTGCGGTCATCGCGGCCAGGCTCACACCCAGGTGCGAGTTGGAGTGCATCGACATGTTCCAGTCCAGAGCGCGCGCGACCGCCGACAGATCGAGGCTGCCCCGCATCCCGCCCCAGTAGTGATGGTCGCCGAGGATCACCGAGATCGCGCCGGCCGCCACCGCCGGCGCGATGTGGCCCGCCGAGACCACCACCATGTTCGTGGCCAGCGGGAGGCTGGTCTCGCGTGCCACCGCGGCCATCCCCTCGATCCCGGGCGCGGGGTCCTCGAGGTACTCCAGCATCCCCTCGAGCCGGTGGGCGGCATCGATGGCAGTCGGCACCGACCACGCCGCGTTCGGGTCCAGGCGCAGCGGCAGCTCCGGGAACGCGCGGCGCAATGCCGCGATCGCCTCGATCTCCGCGCCGGGCTCGAACACCCCGCCCTTCAGCTTGAGCGAACCGAACCCGTAGCGGTCGACCATCCGGCGCGCTTGCTCCACGATCCCTGCCGGGTCCAGGGCTGGACCCCAGTCGTCCGCGAGCCCCGGTTCGCCGTCGAGCGCAGGATGCTCACCCCACTTGTAGAAGAGGTAGGCGCTGAAGGGCACTCGCTCGCGAACGGCGCCACCGAGGAGGTCGACCATCGGGACGCCGAGCACGCGGCCCTGTGCGTCGAGGAGCGCCACCTCCAGCACCGAGAAGGCCCGCTGCTGGTCGAACTCCTTCGCAGGCATCGGTGCCGGGCCACGGGAGTCCGTGGAGTCGGGCCGGTCGGACCACCTGCGCCATCCGCCGTCACCGTCGCCGGAACCCGAGAGCTCCTCGGTCACTATGCGCTGCAGGGCCCCGCGGTCGAACACCGACAAGCCCACGAGCTGCGGAGCGAGCAGCTCGAGATAGTCCAGCTGCCAGGCGTGCCCCGTGCACTCGCCCAGTCCGGTGACAGTGCGACCGTCGGCGGTCTCGACATGGAGCTCCACGAGCCCGCGGAGCACATGGCGCTCGTGGACGCCGTCGGCGTTGAGCAGCGGAGGGTCCGCGAACGCCAAGGGAGTGATGGTGACGGCGGCGATGCGGGCACTCATGGAGGGGATCCTTGCGTGGGAGGCGGTGGATGGTGGCGGTCTTCGCGGGCCCGAGCCGTTCCTACCGCACCAGCACGGTCGGCGCCCGCACGGCAGGAGCGTGCCAGAACCGCCCACCACAGCCGGTCCCCCACGACCCGAGCCGCGCCGGAAGAGCGTTGAAACCTGTGCTGTGCCGGAAGAGCGTTGAAAGCTCAGCGGTCGGTGAGGAGGAGCTCGGCGATCTGGATCGTGTTGAGCGCAGCACCCTTGCGGAGGTTGTCGCTGCTCACGAACAGGGCGAGGCCGCGGCCGTCGGGGACGCCGGGGTCGGTGCGGATGCGGCCCACGAAACTGGGGTCGGCGCCGGCGGCCTGCAGCGGTGTCGGCACGTCGGCGAGCACCACGCCCGCGGCCTGCGCGAGCACATCACGCGCGCGTTCCGGTGAGATCGGGCGGGCGAACTCGGCGTGGATCGACAGGCTGTGGCCGGTGAACACCGGGACCCGCACGCAGGTGCCGGAGACCAGCAGCTCCGGCAGCCCGAGGATCTTGCGGGACTCGTTGCGGAGCTTGCGGTCCTCGTCGGTCTCGCCCGAGCCGTCGTCGAGCAGGTTGCCGGCGAGCGGGATCACGTTGAAGGCGATCGGTGCGACGTACGTGGCCGGGTCGGGGAAGGTGACCGCCTCGCCGTCATGCGTGAGCGCCTCGACATCCTGCTCGAGGGCGCCTCGCACCTGCCCGGCGAGCTCGGACACCCCGGCGAGGCCGGAGCCGGAGACGGCCTGGTAGGTCGAGACGATCAGCCGCTCGAGGCCGGCTTCGTCGTGCAGCGCCTTGAGCACGGGCATCGCGGCCATCGTGGTGCAGTTCGGGTTCGCGATGATGCCCTTGCGCGCCTCGCTGACGGCGCCCGGGTTGACCTCGCTGACCACGAGCGGCACGTCGGGGTCCATGCGCCAGGCGGAGGAGTTGTCCACCACGGTGGCGCCGGCGGCCGCGAACCGCGGCGCCTGCTCCTTGGAGGTGGCGCCACCGGCGGAGAACAGCGCGATGTCGATGCCGCTCAGATCCGCGGTCGCGGCGTCCTCGACCTCGATCTCGCCGCCCTTCCAGGGCAGCGTGGTCCCGGCCGAGCGGGCCGAGGCGAAGAAGCGGATGGACTCGAGCGGGAAGTCCCGCTCCACGAGCAGGCGGCGCAGGACCGCACCGACCTGACCGGTCGCGCCGACGACGGCGAGATTCACTCCCATGGTCATCGGCTCCTTATCGCCCGGTTCCGCCGTAGACGACCGCCTCGACCTCGGCAGCGTCCAGCCCGAAGGCGGAATGGATGCGTCGAACAGCCTCGTCAAGATCCTCCAGACGCAAGATCACGGAGATCCGGATCTCCGACGTCGAGATCATCTCGATGTTGATACCGGCGTCGCGCAGCGCGCCGAACAGGCGCGCGGAGACGCCGGGGTGCGATCGCATGCCGGCGCCGACGAGCGAGAGCTTGCCCACGGTGTCGTCGTAGACGATCTCGGCGCCGCGGAGCTCACCGTTCAGCGCGGCGAGCGCCGCCTTGGCCGCGATCGCCTGCTCGAGCGGCAGCGTGAACGAGATGTCGGTGAGGCCGGTCTTCGCGGCGGACACGTTCTGCACGATCATGTCGATGTTGCAGCCCGCAGCGGCGACGGCCTCGAAGATCCGGGCAGCCGTGCCGGGCACGTCCGGGACGCCGATGATCGTGATCTTGCCCTGGGAGCGGTCATGAGCGACGCCGGAGATCAGGGGGTGTTCCATGAAGCCATCCTCTGCTGGCTCGTCGGTGACGAGGGTGCCCTCGTTCGAGGAGAACGACGAGCGGACGTGGATCGGGACCTTGTACCGCCGGGCGTACTCGACGGCGCGCAGGTGCAGGATCTTCGCGCCGTGCGCGGCGAGCTCGAGCGTCTCCTCGGTGGTGATGCGGCTGATCTTGCGGGCAGCCGGGACGATGCGGGGGTCGGCGGTGAACACGCCGTCCACATCGGAGTAGATCTCGCACACGTCGGCCTTGAGGGCGGCCGCGAGCGCCACGGCCGTGGTGTCTGAGCCGCCGCGGCCCAGCGTGGTCACGTCGTTGGTGTCCGAGGTGACGCCCTGGAAGCCGGCCACGATCGCCACCGCCCCGTCGGAGAGCGTGGCCTGGATCCGGCTCGGCGTGACGTCGATGATGCGGGCGTTGCCGTGTGCGGTGTCGGTGATCACCCCGGCCTGCTGGCCCGTGAACGCCCGCGCCTGCACGCCGAGGGAGTTGATCGCGATCGCGAGCAGCGCCATGGAGATGCGCTCGCCCGCGGTGAGCAGGATGTCCAGCTCACGCTGCGGGGGCGTGTCGGTCAGCTGGCCGGCGAGGTCGAGCAGCTCGTCCGTGGTGTCGCCCATCGCAGAGACGACCACCACGACCTGATGGCCCGCGGACGTCGTCTCGACGATCCTGCGGGCCACGCGACGGATGCTCTCAGCGTCGGCGACGCTTGAGCCGCCGAACTTCTGCACGATGAGGGACACGGGACTTTTCTCGCAGGAAGAGGGCGATGGTGACGATCGAGTGTAGGTCTCGCCCACGGGCTGGACAGCCCTGTGTCCGCATCGCGGACCGGATGCGTGGCGGGGTCAGGTCAGGTCGCCAGGTCCCAGCTGACGCATACCCCGGCTAGATCGGGGCGAACCTGTGGACAGACGGTCGTGCCGCCACCAGAACCTGCGCGCCGGTTCGCCTCAGCCGCGTAGGTTGGCAGCGTGGCAGACGCTCCCGACCCGAAGGTCGCCCGCGATCTCGAGTCCGGGATCCAGCGTGACTTCTCCCGCGACATGTCGTAC
>NZ_JBMDXJ010000079.1:0-2609 GCF_048594945.1 Pseudactinotalea sp.
TCGTGTCGTAGGAGGGATCGCGGAGGCGTTCGCCGATGATCGCGTCGATCGCGCCTCCCACGACGATCGCGAGCGTACGGAGGTCGGCATCGCCGTCGAGTCCGCGAGCCACACGGGCGGCAGCCATGATCTGCGCCAGCCCTTGCCACCGCGCACTGGTGTCCTGCTCCTGCGTGGCGGCGTTGGTGAGCGCCTCGGTGAGCATCCGGGTGTGCTCCGGGAACTCGTGCAGGTGGGCGATCATCGTGCGGACGTAGACCGCCGGCCCGTGAGCGAGGTCGGCGGCCTCGACGGCTCCGGCGAGCCGCGTGACCAGGGCGGTGAGCACGTGCTGGTAGGCAGCGTCGACCACCGCATCTTTGGTGGGGAAGTGGTAGAGCACGGCCGCCTTGGTGATACCTGCGCCGCCGGCGATCCGTGACAGCGACGTGCCGCTGTAGCCGTGTTCGGCAACCATCGCGATCGTCACCTCGATCAGCTGGGCGCGCCTCGCCTGCTCGATGAAGGTCAGCGATCCGGTGCTCTGACGGGTTGCCATGCTCGACATTCTCACATACGGTCGATAAATCTACCGATCGGTTAGGGACGTGAGGATGAGCGACAGCACAGAACCCGACAGCCCAACCGCAGGGCGTCCGCTCACCCTGGCAATCGCTGCGATCGGGGCACTCGGGATCGCGGCGGCGGTGGCGCTACGGTCGCCGTCACCGGTGGGCCACTGGCGGAGCGCGGAGGGCCACGCGGCGTTCCAGCGGGCGTACGACGACGCGATGGCTGACATGCCCGAAGCCACCGAGACGTACGATCTCCGGACCGACTTCGGCTGGGTGCGGATGTACCGGTACGCCGGCGAGCAACCGGACGCTACGCCGCTGCTGCTGGTCACCGGCCATGGCGCCGGGTCGCCGGTGTGGGCGCCCAACCTGCACCATATGCGACAGCATGGCGACGTCTACACCGTGGACCTGCTCGGCCACGCCGGCATGAGCGTCCAGGAACGCCCGATCACCGATTCTGCCGCCCAGGCGCTGTGGCTGCATCAGGCGATCGAGCAGCTCCCCGACGACACGTTCCACATGGTCGGGCTGTCCGTCGGCGGCTGGTCGGTGACCAACCTCGCGACCCGGCACCCCGGGTCGGCCGCGAGCCTGACGCTGCTCGATCCCGTGTTCACCTTCGCCTCGATCCACGCCGAGTTCGTCCTCCGGTCGATCCCGGCGAGCATCCCCTGGCTGCCGTCCGCCTGGCGGGATGGCTTCAACTCCTGGATCGCGGGCGGCGGAGAGGACACCAACGACTTCGCGGTCGGGCGGATGATCGACGCCGGCCAGCAGCACTACAGCAGCAAGCTCCCGCGCCCGGAGCAGATCACCGAGCAGGCACTGCAGGCGCTCGACATCCCGGTGCTCGCCATCATCGCCGGGGACTCCGTGGTGCACGACGCCGCAGCGGCGGTGGGGGTCGCCGAACGCACCCTTGGCCAGGGCAGGGTCGAGTTCTACGAGGGCGCCAGCCACGCCGTCTCAGCTCAGGAGTCGGACCGGGTAGCTGCGGACCTCGACCGCTTCCTGACCAGCTTGAGCTGAGGACCGAGTCCCAGAATCCGAGACGGTCGCGGTCGGCGTCGAGGTGTCGGGCGCAGTGGGGTGAGGGTAGTGCGCGCCACCGGGCGGCGCCGGATGTCGGCGCGCATCGGATCGGCACGTCCGGGACGTGGCAGCGGTGACCCCGCACCCGTCCCTCCCACCAAGCGCAGGAGAAGCACCATGAACGCACGCCGCCGCACGATCGTCACCGCGACCGCCGTCGGGGTGGCGATGTTGATGTCGGCGTGTGCGGGCGCGGATGCCGGTGACGCCGAGCTCGGCACCGAGGACAACCCGGTGCAGCTCGGCGTGGTCGGCGCGAGCGAGCCGTACTGGGCGACCTACGAGGCCGCCGTCGAGGAGGCAGGCATCGCACTCGACATCGTCGACTTCACCGACTACAACCAGCCCAACCCCGCGCTGAGCGAGGGTGAGCTGGACATCAACCAGTTCCAGCACATCATCTTTCTCGCCAACTACAACGTGCAGGCGGGCGACGACCTGGTGCCGATCGGCTCGACCGCGATCTACCCGCTCGGGCTGTACTCGACCCAGTACGGCAGCGTGGAGGAGATCCCGGACGGCGCCGAGGTGGCCGTGCCCAACGACGACACCAACCAGGCCCGCGGGCTGCTGATCCTCCAGCAGGCCGGCCTGATCACGCTGGCCGACGGCGGCAGCCCGTTCTCAACGGTCGCGGACGTGGACGAAGCCGCCTCGCGCGTCACCGTGACCGCGCTCGACGCCGCCAGCACCGCTTCCTCGCTGCCGGACGTCGCCGCGGCGATCATCAACAACGACTTCATCACCGACGCCGGCCTCACGCCTGAGGACGCGATCGCGCAGGACGACCCGGCTGATCCTTCCTCGTTCCCCTACATCAACATCTTCGCGACCACGCAGGACAACGCCGACGACGAGGTTCTCGCCCAGCTCGTCGAGATCTACCAGACCACGCCCGAGGTGCAGGACGGTGTGCTCGAGGCCGCCGGTGGCGTGGCCGTCCTCACCCAGACCCCGGTT
>NZ_JBMDXJ010000008.1:0-6974 GCF_048594945.1 Pseudactinotalea sp.
CACCGTGGCGACGAACGGCTGGGCCCATGCCGTGCCGAACACCACGGAGAACCTCGACGCGGTGCAGTCCTTCGTCGAGTTCCTCAACGCTCCTGAAAACCAGGCAGCGATGACCCTGACGCTCCCGGCACGCCTGTCCGCGGCGGATGACCCGAAGTTCGAGGACCCGCTGCTCGAGCCGTTCATCAGCCAGCAGAACGAGAACGGTCGCGCCGTCCCGGCGTACCCGGGCTACGCCGAGCTCACCGCGACCATCTACTCCGCTGTCCAGTCGGTCGCGCTCGGTCAGGCGAGCGCTGAGGATGCCAACCAGACGATCCTCGATCAGGCTGCCAACGTCCTCACCACCAACTGACGGCCAGGTCCGGGGCGCGGTCGCGCCCCGGACCTCCCCACCAGGAGGGCTTCTTTCATGACTACTGCGGTCTCCAGCCCGACGGCGCAGGCTCGCGATCGTCGGATCCGTCGCCGTGCGAGCGTGATGGGTTGGTCACTCTCATCACCGTCGGTGATCGCGATGATCGCGCTCGCGGGCGTGCCGCTCGTGACCGTGATCCTCGGCGCACTGTCCCGGGAGGGCGTCGATGCGGCCGGTCGGATCATCGCCAACCCCGCGTTCGGCACGATGCTTCGCAACACGATCATCTGGGTCGCGATCTCCTTGGTCGGGGCGATGGTGGTGGGCTATCTCGCTGCCGTGGCGCTCAACACCAAAGGCGTGCGCCTGCAGGGGATGTGGCGCGCGATGCTGCTGATTCCCTGGATCACGCCGACGGTCGCCGCTGCCACCGCGTGGAAGTGGGTCTTCGGTCGAGACTTCGGCACCCTCAACGGCATCCTGCTCTCGGTCGGCCTGATCGATGAGCCGATCTCCTGGTTGACCGATCCTGTGCTGGTGCTGCCGGCCCTTGCCCTCGTGCAGGTGTGGTGCACCTTCCCGTTCGTCATGTTGATGGTGGGAAGCGGGCTGCAGTCGATCTCCGACGAGACACGTGAAGCGGCCTCCCTGGACGGCGCGAGCGCCATCCAGACATTCCGCTACATCGTGCTGCCAGCCTTGCGCGACGTGACCTTCATCCTGCTCTTGATCGTCACGGTCTGGGCACTCAACTCGTTCGTTCCGGTCTGGGTCATCACCAGGGGAGGACCCGCGGGCTCCTCAACGATCCTGTCGATCGAGCTCTACAACCAATTCCTCAACGGGAACGCAAGCAGCGTCTCGGTATTCGCGCTGCTGCAGCTCGTGGTCAGCATGTCCATCGCAGCGCTCTACGTGCGACAGACCCGGAAGGACTGACCATGGCGACCGCCTCTCCTCCGACGACCCGCCGTCAGCGTCAGATCGGCTTCTCGACGATCCTGGCTTACCTGCTGCTGATCGCCCTCACTGCCCTGGCGCTGCTACCACTCCTGGTGATGCTGACAAGCTCCTTCAAGCCGGGATCAGAGATCTTCGCTGTGCCGGCAACCCTGTTCGCCCAGGAACCGACCCTGGCCAACTACGTGAAGGTGCTGACCGAGTCCGACATGCCCCGAGCGATCGGGAACAGTCTTCTCGTCGGCCTGTTGGCAACGCTCGCCACCCTGGTGCTCGGGCTCAGCACGGGCTACGCGTTGTCGCGCTTCCGGTTCCGGGGAGCGCGGACTCTGTCCCTCGCGCTACTACTCGGACAACTGCTCCCGGCCACGGTGCTGCTGCTGCCCGTGTACCAGCTGATCCTGAGGATGAACCTGCTGGACACGGTGCCTGGGCTATCGATCGCGATGCTCGTGTTCGTCCTTCCGGTCGTCACCTGGATGCTCTCGACGACGTTCACCGCCGTCCCGGTCGAGCTCGAGGAGGCGGCCATGATCGATGGCTGCTCACGCCCACGAGCGGTTCTTCTGGTGGTGTTGCCCGTCGCAGCCGCCGGTATCGCCTCGGTCTCGATCTTCGCCTTCCTTCAGTCTTGGAACGAGTTCCTCTTCGCCTCGGTGATGACGACCTCGGCCGCCGCCAAGACGGCACCGGTGGCACTGACCGACTTCGCGAACGAGTTCACCGTGGACTGGGGTGCCACCATGGCGGCCGCCTCCGTCATCTCCATTCCCATCACGATCGTGTTCCTGTTCATGCAGCGGTTCTTCATCCGCGGCATGGCTGCAGGGGCGGTGAAGGGGTGAAGATCACCAGAATCGCCTGTGCCCTGTTGGGCAACAGCCCAGTGGTGCGCATCGTCACCGATGCCGGGCTGGACGGATTTGCGCAGATGGAGTCCTCGCGCCCGTTCGCGGCAATGACCATCCCGGTGGTGGCAGCTGAGCTCATCGGTGAGGACCCCACCGATATCGAACGATGCATGGTCAAGATTCGCCGCCTCGGCGCTTTCAAGCCCTGGGGCAGCGCAGTCAGTGCGGTCGAGGTGGCCCTGTGGGATCTCCAGGGCAAGGCCACCGGGCTTCCCGTGCACAAGCTGCTCGGCGGCAAGGTGCGCGACCGCGTGCGGGTCTACAACGGCGGCGTGCGCACCGACCTGGGTGCCCACACGCCTGCTGACTATGCACGGGCGGCGCGCTTCGCCGTCGACGCCCCTGAAGGATTCACGATCATCAAAGAGGGCGTCGGCTACCACGGGTTCATGTCCACGAACGTTCCCGGCTTCATGCTGGGTGACCCGCAGCCGGGTCCGCGCCACCCGAACCGAGGCCCGCTGACCAACAAGGGACTCCGGCATGTGGTGGAGTGCGTGGCAGCAATTCGGGGCGAGATCGGCCCTGACATCGGATTGGCACTGGACGTGGGGCCGGGCCACACCCTGGCTGACTCGATCCGCCTCCTGAACGCGCTCGAAGAGTTCGACATCATGTGGGCAGAGGACCTGCTCACCGGCGACTACACCCCGTGGGTGCACGCTGACCAGTACCTCGAAGTGACGCGATCCAGCACCGTACCGACGCATACCGGCGAACAGATCTACTCCCGGCACAACTTCCGGCACCTTCTCGAGACCGGGGCCGTGCGGGTCATCGGCCCGGACCCGCTCGATGTGGGCGGTCTAGCCGAGCTGAAGTGGGTGGCCGAGTTCGCTGATCTCCATGGCATCCAGATCGCGCCGCATGGGGTTCTGGACGGCGTGCTCGGCTTTGCCGCGCTCGTGCAGGTGTGCGCGACTCTCCCCTCCAACTTCGTGGCGTTCGAGTACCCGCTGACGGAGCATGCGTGGTGGTACGAAATCGTCGACGGCGTCGGGCCCGACGCTGTTCGTGAGGGCTTCGCGGCCGTCTCGGAGCGGCCCGGTCTCGGCGTGACTTTCAACATCGACGAGGCGCGGAAGTACCTGCGCCCCGAGGATGCCGACTTCTTCGACTGGAGCTGACCTCACTATGTCCCGCTGGCGCACACTCGCACCTGGCCAGATCTCCCAGGTCTGCCTCTTCGACGTCTCCACACGCGAACGAACGGTCGTGTTCGAGACCGGCGAGATCCTTCTTGAAGCGCCGAACTGGCGCTCAACGCCCGACGAGCTGGTTCTCAACGGCGATGGGCGGCTGTGGGCGTTGCCGCTCGATTCCGCTGAGCTGCGTCCCGTTCCGGGCGATGTCACGGATGCCAACAACGACCACGTGCTGCACCCCGATGGGCATCGCATCTTCATCTCCACGGCGGCCGGCGATCTGGTGGCGCTCGATCTGGAGACAGGCCAGACGGAGCCGTTGACCCAGTCGAGCAAGGACGGCTTGCACTACTTCCTGCACGGCATCACACCCGACGGAACCACGGCCACGTTCGTTGCCAAGGACCCCGAGACCCGGGGATACGAGGTGTACGCACGGGACGTCACCGCAAGGCAGAATCGCCGGCTCACGACCACGGGTCGACACCATGACGGCGCTGAGCCCACACCCGACGGGACGCGGATCGTCTTCAACTCCGAGCGAGAGGCGGGCGTTCCGGGACACGCACAGCTCTATTCGATGGCACTCGACGGCTCCGACGTGCAGCGCCTCACCGACGACGAGCGAGTCAACTGGTTCCCGCACCCCTCTCCGGATGGGGAGCACCTGGTGTTCCTCAGCTACGAGCCCGGAGTTGAAGGCCACCCTGCCGACAAGCCCGTGCAGCTGAGGTTGTGGCGCCCCGATGGTCAGCACGAGGTGCTGCACGAGATGAACGGTGGGCAAGGCACCATCAACGTTCCGAGCTGGTCCAGCGACAGCCGTCGGTTCGCGTTTGTGGAGTATCCGACCCAGTAGCGTTATCCACAGGCTCGCCCGGGTCGCCGCTTATCCACAGATGTCTCCGACCCCGTAGCGGGCGAGGTGACCGACTCGCGACGCTCGTGGCATGGCCACACTTCATGACGCCGTCGAGATCGATCGAACCAAGCCGGGGTGGCTGCGCCGCGCCTGGGAAGTGGAGCGGCCGCCGTGGCCGGGTGGCGGGTTCCTGCTGGCGGGCCGCATCCCGGAGATCCTCGAGCCGTTCATCAAGGACGAGCCGGCACCCGGGCTCGAGGAGGGCAACCTCCGCATCCTCGATTTCGAGGGCCTGGACAGTGAGGCGGCCGCGCTGCTGCTGGAGGCGCTGCCGGAGCGAGCGCTCGAACTCGACCTCAGCGGCTACGCGCCCCCGGCGGGCATCACGCTGCGGGCGATCGTTGACCATCCGGGCGTGATCCTGGGCGGCGGCTCGGTGGTCAGCCCTGAACTGCACGGAGAGGCGCTCCAACTGCGCGAGCTCACCATCAACGACCCCGCCCTGCTCGACCTTCCACCCGACGTGGTCCCCGCGGAGCTACCGGAGTGGATCGGCGAGCTCCCGGAAGCGGCGTACCAGGAGTACCTCGACGCCCGCGAGTGGTGCCTTCAGCACGGCGTCACGCGGCAAGCCTGGATCCTCGCGGTCCAGCGGTACGGCATCGCCGAGGCGCGCCGCTTCCCGCAGATGCGGATCCTCACCGATAGCGCCGGCGTCACCTCGGGCGTGTGGTTCGCATGGTGATGGGCGACGGCGACGGCTCGTACCTCGACATGTTCTCGCCTCCTGAGCCCTTCCGGAGTGGCAATCTCACTCCGGAGCAGGCCGACGACTGGCAGATGCTCACCGGCTGGGACTCCCAGCGGCCGTACTACTCACGCGACGGCATCGACCGCGCCGACGCCCGCCGGCTGCTGGGGCAGCTGTCCAAGTCACAGCTGTCTGAGCGCTGGAACTTCTCGCCGACCGTCGGCACGATCCTGCGGAGCATCATCAAGCATCCGCAGGTGCGGGCGAACTCGCCGGCGCAGAAGGGCGACGCAATTCCGGACGAGCACTTCGGCCTCAGCGGTGTGCTCATCGACGACCCCGAGCTGCTCACGTTCACCCCAGATGTCGCGCTCGGTCCCGTGCCGGACTGGGTGGCAGACCTCGACCTGGAGCTGCGGCGCGAGTACTACTTCCACCGCGCCCGGTGCATGTCGGGCAGCGTGTACCGCCAGCAGTGGCACGCCGCCCGCCACCGCTACGACCTCCACGACGCCGATAGCGGGCCGGACGAGATCGACGTGGTCAGCGGCGCCGACGGGCACTACGTGCTCCACCTGTGGTGGGACTGAGAGAGCTCTTGTACACCGCCGTTCCACAAGTTATCTTGGAGCGATGAGATGGGGAGTCCCGTCGTGGCCGCGTCAGCCCTCAAGCACGGGCTACGCGAGGAGGAGATCCTCCATGCCTACCGCAATCCAGTTCGGGCATGGGACCTCGGAGACGGGTTCGCGATGGTCGTCGGGGCGACCGCGGCCGCTCTGCTGGTTGAAGTCGGATACATCCAGGGCCACGGTGGGCTCGTCATCGTCCACGCCATGCGCGCCCGCGAGAGATTCATGAGGTGAGGAACATGCCACGTACCGTCGATGAGATCCTCGCGCACGCTGATGAGCTGGCTGCCCGCTTCGAGGAATACGACCCCCAGCTTGGTGACGAGCTCGATCCACGTGCCGTGAACTTGCTGCGCGAGGCGGTCACGGAGCGGTCGACTGCTGAGCGCCATCTGGTGGAAGCGGTTCGTTTCGCCCGGGCCGCCGGGATGTCCTGGGCGGCGATCGGGCACCTCGTCGGAACCAGCGGCGAAGCAGCGCGACAGCGCTACGCGAGCAGAGTCGCGTAGCGGGAACGGCGCCGTCCAAGCCGGTCGTGCCGAACGGCGGCGCGGGTGCGGTCGACGAGCAGGTCGCCGAGGCCGGCACGCGCAGCATCGCCAAGGTCAAGATCTCCGCCGACATGAAGGCGTACTTCACCAAGCTCCGCGAGGTCCTCACCGGCCCCACCATGCGGGGCGAGCGGGCGTGGCCAGTCGACGCGACGGTGCAAGCACTGAATCAGTGAGCTGCCCGACGCCGTTCGCGTTGCGCCCGTCTGGCCCGAGCAGTCCACCAGCACTCTCCTCAGGCCGGATCGGCGGACACCGGTTGCGGTCGGCAGGCGATCGCGTGCCCCGCGATGGCCAGCACGCCGTCTCGCTGTTCGAGCTGGTCGATCTCCCATTCCAGGCCACGCCCGATGAGGACCAGCTCGGCGTCCTTGAGTCGAGTGCGGATCATGGCAGGCACGACGTCGGTGACACCCAACCGGACCAGCACGTCCCCGCGAAACCCGCGGTCGTCATCAGTTCGATACGCCTCGGTATAGCTGGGCTCGTAGACCCGGGTGCCTCGCTCGAGCACGTCGGGCAGGGTGGACCGCATGAGCGGGACCTTGACGACCATCGGCTCGAACGTGCCGTGCGAAGTCAACTCAGCGTCGAGTTCGTTGATGTAGTCCGCGATCTGCTGGGACACGGGAAGCTGCCCTCGAAGCGCGGCGTCGATGTTCAAGCGCGTGGGGAACGCGGCCTTGAGCTCCCGCCTGGCCTGCTTCCGCGCGCGCCGCTCAGACTCCGCCGTTCCGTCACCATTGCCGATGGTTGCCACAGGGACGCCGATCAGAGTGGCGGCGTGTAGAGCACCGTCACGCG
>NZ_JBMDXJ010000080.1:0-1911 GCF_048594945.1 Pseudactinotalea sp.
CTCCAAGGCGAGGACGAGGACGGCGCCCGTCCCGGCCCCGAATACCCCCTCACCCCCTCCAACCCCGAACGCCACGGCCTCACCGACGCCCTCGTCGCCGCCACCACCGGCCGCACCCCCGACGCCGACCAATCCCTGGCCACCGACCCACCGACCCGGGAACAGCAGGCCATCGCCATCGAGGTCTTCCGCTACTACGAGGACCGCACCCACCTCCTCGCGCCCAAGGGCGACCACGCCTACCGCGCCTCCCGCATCGGCATGGTCACCGCCGAACACATCGCCGTCGTCCACACCACCCTCGGCGACTACAGCGACATCCCCAACCGCCCCGACCAGCCCCGCACGGACCTCCCCAACACCGAACGACTGCTCTACCAACTCGCCCTCGACAAGGACGCCTTCGCCGCCATCGAAGGCGCCTCCAGCGCCCAGACCGGACTCGCCGTCGAACAGGCAATGGACAACGACGACCCGGACGAACCCATCAAACGGGCGGTGACCCCGGGGTCGGTCACCGCGGGCATCATGGCGGAATCCCGGGCCGCGTCGGCCCATAGAGGGGTCATGGACGAGGGCTCCCTCTCCACTCGGAAGAAATGGTCCGAGCGCTTCCTCAACACCATCTCCGACACCGCCACCAAGAACCTCCCCTTCGCAGGAACCGCCACCGCCAAGATCTTTGACGAAATCAACGCCGAGCTCTACAAGGGACTGGAAGAAGAGAAGGCGCGGAACGCCGCCAACGAGAGAGCAGAAGTACGCTACGACTCAGAAGTACAGAACGAGAAGGCAGCCGCAACCGCAGTCGAAGCCGCCCTGCACAACAGGTACGGAGACCCACTCCCCGATCACATAGACGCAGAACGATACAAGGACGCAGCCAGGCACCGCGCCAACATTGCCCACGAAACGGGTCGCACGAAGGGAGCAAGCAATTGACCGCGAAGCACTGGGCTGCCGGCGCAGGCGCGCTTCTGACTCTTCTATCTATCGGGGGTTGCACGTGGAGTGAGGCCGGAGGGAAATCGGAGCGACTGTACGAAATACCTCGGAGCCTCTGCGACATTCCACCACTCGATGTCGACATGGAGCCGATCTTCATTCCAGGGGAGCGCCTTGATTTTGACCATAATTATGTCGTTGTAAATAGTGGAAAATTCACCTGCCAGTATCTCGTCGACATGGTGACCGTCATCAAAGTCATCGCCCAGTTCCACACCGATCGAGGAGTGGCGGAACCTCCGCTCGCTCACGGAATGCGGAGCTACCCCGAACAAGAAGCCGTCGCTGTTCCCGGCCCCTATGAAGCATACGCGTGGCCAGGGCTGGCGAGCGCCGTGACCGACTGCACATTCGAGGGCGAGACTCGCCCCTACTTCACTTCCGTCATCATCCGGTATCCGGACGACGAGGACCTCGCGCTGGAGCTGGTATCAGAACTCATCCAACCCGTCACGGAACACGCCCAGCAATATTGCAACATCCTCGGAAGCCAGGCCGCAGAGTGACGTCCGCAGACCCCGGCCCGCGGACTTGCGCACACCGGTGAGGGACCAGGGACGGCCGCCACTGGCAGGACATCCCCGCCCAGGCCACCGATCACGGTGACCGCGAACTGGCGAACCACCCGACCCCACCGGCGAGGGGGAATCATGAACAACGCACCGCGCATCGGCCGGGGAAGGGCCGTTTCACAAGCAGCACTGTTGACCGTGTGCGTGACAGGCATGGGCGCATGCTCATCAGAAGCGCAAGAACCGGACGGCCCCACCGCTCAAGTCAACTACGCAATCCCGGAGAGTGTCTGTGGTGTCTCCACCGACGCGCTGGGACTTACGCCCCTTTTCCCTCCGGGCGACACCATCGAGGAGAGTCACCACGAGAGCAGCAAGCGGAACAGCTGCTACT
>NZ_JBMDXJ010000081.1:0-7155 GCF_048594945.1 Pseudactinotalea sp.
GCTCCGAGCCGAGACCACTCGGCTCGGATCGCTCATTAGCGATTAGCGATAACGCGTAGGATGCGAGCATGACCGAGCCGACGACGCAGGGCCTGGCGCGTGGGCTGCTCTCCGACCAGATCTACTCGCTCATCAAGAACATGATCAAGGACTCCACCCTCGTCCCTGGTCAGCAGCTGGTGGAGTCGCAGCTGGCCCGCGAGTGGAAGGTCAGCCAGGCTCCTGTGCGGGACGCGCTCAAGCGCCTCGCGCACGAGGGCCTGGTCACGCATGAGCGCAACCGCGGCAACTTCGTGGCGGAGTACTCCGAGGACGAGGTGCACCAGGCACGCGTGGCACGCACGGCACTGGAATCGCTCGCTGGCCGGCTGGTGTGCGGCCGGCTGTCGGAGCCGATGCGCGCTCGACTGGATGGACTGATCGAGGAGATGCACTCGGCCGCCACCGAGCGGAACCTCAGCACGTTCCGCGAGCTCGACTTCACGTTCCACCGCACGATCATCGAGGCCAGCGGCAATCCGTACCTGCCACGCATGTGGGACATCATCGAGCCGAGCCTGCGGGCCATGCACGTTCTGGGCGATCCCGATTTCGAGGGCGACTGGCACGAGGTGGCCGATTGGCACTGGAGCCTGCTCCAGGTGGCTCAGGCGGACGACCCCGATGCCGCAGCCGAGCTGTTCTCGCGACACGCCGCCGGCACTCTCCTCGAGCCGGCCGACAGCGCTCAGGACATGTAGAGCCGAGTCGCGAGACCCCGCCAGAACGAGTCCGCCTCGCGCTCCGAGAGCGCAGGCAGCGCTGCCGCCGTGCGCGCAAGCGTCTGGTGATACCCGCACACCCGGGTGGAGATGGGCCAGTCGCTGCCGAACATCAGTCTGTCGATCCCGAGGATCTCGACGGCGTCGCTCACGACCGCACGGACGCGGGCACGGTCATCTCCAGGCCCGTGCAGACCCGAGACCTTCGCGACGACGCGATGATGCGGCTCCAGCGCGCACAGCCCCGCGCGCCAGCGGTCGGTGGGCGCCGCGGGACCGAGGCCGAGATGGCAGACGGCGATGTTCAGGTCGGGATGAGAGTCCGCAAGCGCGGCGACCGCCGGCAGCTGTTCGGGCCGGATCAGCACCTCGAGCACGGACCCGGCACTGGCCAGTCCGGCCGCAAGGGCGCCTACCCCGGGCACATCGCTGAGGTCAGCGGCACGTGTCGGCACCGCGAGCCGGATACCCGCGAGACGTGGGTGCCCGAGAAGGTCCCGCACGGTTCCTGCCCACGATCCTGTGCGCGGCTCGTACTGGGCGACCACGGCTGCCACCATCGGGTTCCGGTCGGCGATCGCGAGCAGCCAGCTGAGCTCCTCGAGCGTGTCAGCCGCCTGCACGACGACGGCCGCCTCGGGGCGGGCGGCATCGTCGCCGTCGAGCTCGAGCAGCAACGCGTCCACATCGGCGCGCGCCGGCAGCCCCTGGCCCTCACGGAACCATGACAGCGGCACGCGGGTGACGTCCCACAGGTGCAGATGGGCGTCGACGAACCTCATCCGCCGCCCGCGTCCAGCCGCTGCCACAAGGTTTCGGGGATCGGTACGGCGAGCCCACGGACCCAGTCCTGCACCTCGGCGGCTGTGCGCGCACCGAGCACCACGGCCTCCACGCCGTCGCGGCGCAACGGATACCGCGCCGCGGCGTGTCGCAGTTCGATGCCCTCGGCTCGGCAGAGGTCCCGCATCGCGCGCGCTCGCGCCACGACCGGAGCGGAGGCCGGGTAGTAGTCGAAGTGCGGATCGCTGTCGGGATCGGCCAGCACGCCGGAGTTCAGCACGCCCGCGGCGATCACCCCGACGCCGCCCTCGAGCGCCGCCGGCAGCAGCGTCTCGTCGGCGCGCCGGTCGAGCAGCGTCAGGCGCCCTGCTTCCATGACGACGTCGATCGCCGCCTCGCGCACGAATCGCGTGAGCGGATCGGTCCAGACCATCCCGACGCCGATCGCTCGCACCACGCCTTCGCTCTTCAGCCCCTGCAGTGCCGGGATGGTCGAGCGCAGCGCCTCGTCGACATCGGGCGGGTCGTGCAGGTAGAGCAGGTCGATCCGATCGGTGCCGAGGCGCGCGAGGCTGCTCTCCAGGCTCCGCAGCACGCCGTCACGGCTGACGTCGGGCACCGTGTCAGCGCCGACGTGTCCCATTCCGACGACGTCGCCGCCGGTGTCGACGACCTGCCGCCCGACCTTGGTCGCGATGACCACGTCGTCACGTGGGATGCCCGCGAGCGCGCGCCCCAGGCGCCGCTCGCTCAGGCCGGCACCGTAGTGCGGGGCGGTATCGAAGAAGCGGATCCCGTGCTGGAGGGCGGCCGCGATCGTGGCGTCGGCGTCTTCCTCAGCGACGGCGGTATACAGGTTCCCGATCGGCGCGCACCCCAGCCCGCAGGTCGCCTCGACGTCGGGCGCGGCAACCGGCCTCAGGGCTGCACGGAACGCCATGCCTCGTACTCCTCGCGGCTGTCCGATGTCAGGGGGTAGTAGTCGCTCAGCCGGGCACCCTCGTCGAGACGGTGCCGGCTGAAGACCTCCCACTCCTCGTGGTCACGCGCGGACGCGGCGACCTCACCCGCAGCTGCCTGCGGCACGATCACGGGGCCGTCATCATCAGCGATGACCACGTCACCCGGCAGGCACAGCGCTCCCCCGACGGCAACAGGCACGTCGTATGCCCAGGGGAACAAGTCGGACTGCGAGGCGTAATGCGGCGTCACGCCCGTGCTCCACACGGGCAGCCCGAGCTCGCGGATGCGGCCGGAGTCTCGAATGCAGCCGTCGACGACGATGCCGATACCGCCCTTGCGCTTCAGGTACCGAGCGAGAATGTCGCCGATGCAGCCGGAGTACGCGCTGCCGTAGGCCTGCACCACGAGCACATCACCGGGCTGCACAGCCTCCAGCACCTTCCACAGCGCGGTGTGCCGCTCCGCATATTCCTGCTCGGCGCCGGAGGCGAGGTCTTCGCGCTGCGGCATGAACTGCAGCGTGATCGCCGATCCCACCACGCGCTGGCCCGGGCTGAGCGGCCGCGGTCCAGCGACGAACGACCTCCTGATCCCCATCGAGTGCAGCGTCGCGCAGGCCGTGGCCGAGGACACCGGCGCGAGCGCCGCCCTCACATCCGGGCCGGGCCGCTGGTACGGCTCGCCCCGAACCGGCAGCTCGATCTGCGGGCGTGGCAACGCGGTGGCGATGTCGGTCATCGGTTCCCCTGTTCGGTCGTGGTCGCAGCGACGGCGCGCGCGCCCGCTGCCTGATGGTGCGGTCGTTCGGTGCTGGAACTGGTCATGAGCGTGAGCCGGGTGCGGTGTGTAGGCGGCAGGCTCACGCGCACCGCGCCGTCCACATCGGCCTCCGCCGTGGTCGGCTCACCCGGCCGCGATGTCTCGGCGGTCGAGGCGCCGGGAAAATCGCCGTCGACCTCTCCATGGCTGACGACGTGATGCACGCTGTGCTCGTCGAAGCGGCTCGCCTGCACCAGCACTCGGCGGGTCCGGGTGGCGGAGAGGTTGACGAGCTCCACGTCGATACGCCCGCGCTCGAGCGAGGTCACGAGCGCCGCCACGTCCTGGGGCAGGCCGGCGCGACCCCGGTCGAGATCCTCGTACCGCAGCGCGGCGAACGGGAGTCCGCCGTTGTAGAGCGTCTGCGGGGTGCCGGTGATGAGCTGCGACAGGATCTCGGTGACGACTGGATTGACCCGCTGCCAGTAGTGCAGGTGCAGGGTGCCGGGGTCGGGTCGCTCCGTCTCCATCACCGCCACCCGCCGCGCCACCTGGCCCAGCGCCATCGACAGCGCCTGCACCGGATAGTCCGGGTTGTCCCCGTTCAGGAACGCGAGCCACGGCGCGTCGTGGCCGGACTCCATCTTGTCCCGGAACGGCTGCACGTCCCACGCCGGCGCCGGCATCCCCGCCAGCACACGGTCGAGGCGGTCGCGGTCCGCGTCCTCTCGCGTCCACCACCACAGCCACAGCGGGAACTCGAGCTGCATCGGTCCGTAGTCGAACCACCCGTCGGCACCGTGGCGGTGCGGTACCAGGAGTGCCGGCTGGCCGAACCCCTCGCCATAGCGTGCCCGCCAGAACTGGCTCAGGCTGAAAGGGGTCTGCTCGGGCACCGCGGTGATGGCGTGCTCCAGCACGGTGTCCAGCACGGTGCGGGTGACGTCGAGGAAGGTGTCGTCACCGTTGACGAGCGAGGCGTTCAGACCGGCGATCATCGTCGCCGACGCCACCGAGTGCAGGCCGTGTGGCCACGTCCAGCCGTAGTGCCCGCCGAACCAGCGGCCGTCGTGAAGTCCGCCGACAGCGCCATCGGGGGCCACGTTGTCCGGGATCAGTCCGCCGTTGAGACGTGCTCGCGCGTGCCAGCCCTCGACGTAGCGCGAGATCCACGTCGACGCAACCGCGTCGCCGTCGTACAGCCACCGGTTCGCGACCAACGAGGTGGCCGCGAGGTTGACCGCCGTGTCGCCCTGGGCGCGATGGTGCAGCGCCAACCCCATCGCCTCGGCATTGTGGCGTGAGCGCAGGTCCTCCCAGCGCTCGATGCCAGGAAGGCCATGGATCGGCAACCCATAGGGCTCCATCTCCACCAGGTCGGCCGAGTAGGCCCGCCAGGCGGGTCCGAGGCCCTCCAACGCGCCGCGCGCGCCGTTGTGGGGCGCCCGGATGATGTTGTGCGCCGGGTCGTAGTTACCGTGCGCGGGGTCCGTATACAGCTCGGCGAACCGAGCGGCCCGATCGGCGAAGGCGGGGTCGGCCGGATCCGCCGCACAGAGGCCGTAGAACAGCACGAGCGACTCCCCCTGGTGGAACCAGTCGTAGCCGTTCTCGTAGTCATCGGTCAGCATGCCGGCCTCGGTGAGCTGTGCCGTCACACCAGACCAGTGGTGTTTGGCTGCCGCGAGGATGTCGTCGCTGCCACCGAGAGAGTAGAAGGCCGGCCAGTTGAAGAACGGCTCGTACAGATCGTCGACGCCGTCTCGATCCTCGAATCGGCCGCGGTATCGCAGCCGACCGTCCGGCTCGGCGTAGCGCTCGGAGAACTGGCGCCACGCCATCTCGATCGAGTCGAACAGCCGGCGCTGCAGCACGGCCCACGCGGGGATCTCGCGCATCGCCTCGGTCTGGATCAGCACGCTCATCCTTTCGTCGCTCCGGCGACCAGGCCACCGATGATGTGGCGCTGCATGAAGACGAAGAAGATCACAGCCGGCAGGATCGCGAGCAGCAGCGTCGGGAACACCACCGTGTAGTCCGTGGAGTACTGGCCCACAGCGGCGTAGACCCCGGTGGTCACCGTGTAGATGCCGGAGCTGGGTCCCAGGATGATCTGCGGTGACACGAAGTCGTTCCAGACGCTGATCGAGTTGAGGACCACGATCGTGGCGACCACCGGCTTCATAATCGGGAAGATGCAGGCCCAGAACGCGCGGATCTGGCCGGCGCCGTCAAGCGCCGCCGCTTCGTCGATGTCACGCGGCACGGTCCGTAGGTACGCGCTGAACAGGAAGATCGTGACCGGCAACGTCGCCGCCGTCTCGAACAAGATGAAGCCCGGCACGGTATTGATCAGCCCGAGCATGCGGAGCACGAACACCACCGGGATCAGCGTGACCTGACCGGGGATGAAGAGCCCGGATACGAACAGCAGCAGCAGGCCCATGTGCCACTTCTTGCGGCCGCGGGCGATCACGTACGCCACCGGCGACGCGAGCGCGATGCCGAAGGCGTTCACCAGCAGCACGAACGACAACGTGACGCCGTAGGCGCGGACGACGTTGAACTTCTCGCTGGTCAACGCACGTTGCAGGTACTCGATCGTGAAGGTCGCGGGGTCGATGAGCAGGGGCTGGCCGATGATCTCGGCCTGCGGCTTGAAGGCGCTGATCACCAAGATGTACATCGGAATCAGCATCACGAGCGCGATCGCGGCCAGGATCGCCCACTTGAGCACCGATCCGGGGAGCCAGGCGCGGGTACGAGCGGCGCTCATGCTGCGACCTTCTTCTCAGCGCCACGACGGGCGAGCGTGACGCCCAGGCCCAGGATCGCCGTCACGATCAGCAGCACCACCGACTGCGCGGCACCGAGGCCGAGGGCCGAGCGCGCGAACGAGTCCTTGAGGATCTGGTAGACGATCGTCTGGGTCGACGCCGCCGGACCGCCGTCGGTCAGCGCGAGCACGACGTCATAGACCTTCAGCAGGCCCACGAGGGTGAGCACGAGGTTCACGGTGAGGACGGGGGCGATCAGCGGGACCGTGATCGCACGGAACTGCTGCCACCGTGAGGCGCCATCCACGGTTGCCGCCTCGTAGTACTCGGCCGGCACGGACTTGATGCCGGCGATGAACAAGATCATGTTGAAGCCGAAGCTCGACCACAGGATGGTCGCGATGATGCTCCCCTTCGCCCACGTCGGGTCGATGAGGAACGGCAACGGACCGATCCCGACGTGCCCCAGCAGCGAGTTGACCACACCGTTCGGCTGCAGCATCGCCGACCACAGGAAGCCGATGATCAGCGAGCTGATGATGTACGGGTAGAAGAAGATCGTGCGCAACACGGTGTTGGCGCGGCCCGGTGCGGCGATCAGCACCGCGACCGCGAGCCCGACGACATTGCAGGCCACCGTGCCCGCCACGGCGACGATCGCCGTGAAGATCGCCGCGTCGACCGTGCGCGGGTTGCGGAACGCGAACTGGTAGTTCTCCAGCCCGATGAAGGTGAACTTGAGGCTGTACCCGTTCCAATCGGTCAGGCTGAGCACGAACGCCAGGATCATCGGGATGATGAACATCAGCACGAACACCACGACGGCCGGCCCGGCCATCACCAGGTCGGGCAGTCGCGAGCGCAGACCTCTGCGGCGCGGAGCGCGCACCGGCGGTCCTGTCGTGCTGCTCTCGGTCCGCGATGGCGCGGTCACGGTCGCTGTCATCTCCTCGTCCTCTGGTCGAGGCGTGGGCGCGGGTCGCTCGAACCCACGCCCACGCGTCCTCAGCCTGCGTTCGCCGCGAACCAGTCGTCCATGGCACCGGAGACGGAGCTCGCCGCCGTGCCGCCCATCAGAGCCTGCGTCTGCGTGTTGAGTTCCTCCGCGTACC
>NZ_JBMDXJ010000082.1:0-18969 GCF_048594945.1 Pseudactinotalea sp.
CACCTGCCCGATCTGCTCCTTCGCCGCCAGCAAGGCAGCCGAGCTCGCCGAGGTCAAGGCGCGCACCAAGCCGAAGAAGCCCGCTCCCGCGAAAGCCTGACGCCTCCGAGCAGGCGCAGTGCCACGATGGCCACGTGCTCCTGACCCTCACCTCGACCGCACCCAACGCGACGGACCTCGGCTATCTCCTGCACAAGAACCCCGCGCGGGCGCAGTCGTTCGAGGTCTCCACCGGCAGGGCACACGTGGTCTACCCCGAGGCCGAGCCGGATCGCTGCACCGCCGCACTGCTTCTGGAGGTGGACCCGATCGACCTCGTGCGCAATACGCGATTCCGGGCCGATGGCACCACGCTCTGGCAGTACGTCAACGACCGCCCCTACGCCGGCGGCTCGATGCTCGCGGCCGCTCTCGGCAAGGTGTTCGCGACCGCCCTCGCGGGCCGCTGCCAGGGCCATGAGGAGCTGGTCACCACCGCGCTGCCTCTCGCCATTCGCGTCCCCGCACTGCCAGCCGACGGCGGAGCAGCATTGGTCCGTTCGCTCTTCGAGCCGTTGGGCTGGGTGGTGCAGGCGACCGAGATGCCGCTCGACCCGGAGGTGCCGCGCTGGGGCCGGGCGCCGTACGTGGACCTCAGGCTCACCGGTGAGCACACCGTGCAGGCCGCGCTCTCGCACCTGTTCGTGCTGCTGCCCACGCTCGACGGTGAGCGGCACTACTGGATCGGGCCCGACGCCGTGGACAAGCTCGTCCGCACCTCCGGTGAGTGGCTCGCCACCCACCCCGAGCGCGAGGAGATCACCCGCCGCTACCTGTGGTTCCGCGGGCTCGTCAGCGATGCCACCACCCGGCTCGCCGACATCGACGAGCGCGCCGAGGTCGAGTCCGAGATCCCGCTCCCGACCACCCGCACCCCGCTGGCCACGCTCCGCAAGGAGGCCGTGCTGGCGGCGCTGCGTGAGGTGGGAGCACACCGAGTGGTTGATCTCGGGTGCGGCGAGGGCGCGTTGCTCGGTGACCTGCTGGAGGACCCTACGTTCACCGAGATCCTCGGCGTGGACGCCTCCGCACGCGCGCTCGAGCACGCCGCGCGCCGGCTCCGCCTCGACCGCCGCCCCGATTCGGTCCGTGAGCGGCTCACCCTCAAGCACTCCTCGGCCTCGTACCGCGACGATGACCTCGCCGACCGGGACGCGATCGTGCTGATGGAGGTGATCGAGCACATCGACCCCGAGCGCCTGGATACCCTCGAGCGGCACGTGTTCGCGCACGCCCGGCCCCGCGCCGTCGTGCTCACCACCCCGAATGCCGAGTTCAACGCGCTCTACCCCGGGCTGGAGGGTGGCATGCGCCACCCCGATCATCGATTCGAGTGGACGCGCGCCGAGTTGCGTTCATGGGCCGACGACGTCGCAGCCCGACACGGCTACCAGGTCACCTATCGGGATGTCGGGCAGGGCGACGCCGAGCTCGGCTCGCCCACGCAACTGGCGCTGTTCACCCTGGCGCCGCAGGAGGTCGCGGCATGAGCGCGATCACCATCCCGGACCTGTGCCTCGTGGCGCTCGTGGGCGCTTCGGGCTCGGGCAAGTCGACGTTCGCCGCTCGCCACTTCGGGCCCTTCGAGACGATCTCGTCCGATTACTGCCGCGGCCTGGTCAGCAACGATGAGAATGACCAGTCGGCCACCGCCGATGCCTTCGATGTGCTCGGCTACATCGCCGGGCGCCGGTTGCAGCGTGGACTCCTCACGGTCGTCGACGCCACCAACGTGGATCGGCACGCCCGCGCGGCCGTGATCGCGCTCGCCCGCGAGCACGACGTGCCGTGCATCGCGATCGTGCTCGATGTAGAGGTCGCCACCGCGGTGGAGCGCAACGCTGCCCGCCCGGATCGGACGTTCGGAGCCAAGGTGGTGAAGCGTCACGCCGACCAGCTCCGTCGCTCGCTACGCGGGCTGCGCAAGGAGGGCTTCGCCGGCGTCCACGTGCTGCGCGAGCCGGACATCGAGGCTGCCGAGATCGTTCGAGAGCCGCTGCGGACCAACCGCAGTGACCTACGAGGGCCGTTCGACGCCGTCGGCGACATCCATGGCTGCCTCCCCGAGCTGGTGAGCCTGCTGACGGACCTGGGCTACGTCGTCGAACGCGACGAGCACGGGCGCCCTGTGGACGCGAGTCACCCCGAGGGGCGCACTGCGATCCTGCTGGGCGACCTCGTGGACCGCGGGCCGGACTCGCCGGGCGTGCTGCGGCTCGCGATGGGCATGGCCGCGGCCGGGCACGCGCTCGTGGTGCCGGGCAACCACGAGAACAAGCTGATCAAGGCACTGCGCGGCCGCCATGTGCAGACCAGTCACGGCCTCGCCGAGACGCTCGCGCAGCTGGAGGCCGAGCCCGAGGAGTTCCGTACGCAGGTGCTCGGCTGGCTCGATGGGCTGCCTTCGCATCTGGTGCTCGACGGCGGCGCTCTCGTGGTCGCGCATGCCGGCTTGGTCGAGAAGTACCACGGGCGGGCGTCGGGGCGGGTGCGCTCGTTCGCGCTCTACGGCGACACCACGGGGGAGACCGACGAGTTCGGGCTGCCGGTGCGCTACCCGTGGGCGCGGGACTACCGCGGCCGGGCGATGGTGCTCTACGGGCACACGCCCACGCCCGAGCCGGTGTGGGAGAACAACACGATGTGCCTGGATACCGGGGCCGTGTTCGGAGGTCGGCTGACCGCACTGCGGTATCCGGAGCGGGAGCTGGTGAGCGTGCCGGCCGAGCGGGTGTACTACGAGCCGGTCAAGCCGTTCGGGCCTGCCGCGGCCCGCCCCGACGACGATCTCGTGCTCGGCGACGTGCTCGGCAAGCGCGTGATCGATACCGGTGTGATGGGGCGGGTCACGATCGGCGCTGAGCAGTCGGCCGGTGCGCTCGAGGTGATGAGCCGGTTCGCGATGCACCCGCGCTGGGTGCCGTACCTGCCGCCCACGATGGCGCCGGTTACGACGTCCACGCAGCAGGGCGTGCTCGAGCACCCCGACCAGGCGTTCGACGCCTACGCCGGGGTGCCGGTGATCTGCGAGGAGAAGCACATGGGCAGCCGCGGTGTGCTGCTCGTGTGCCGGGATGCCGAGGTCGCGCAGCGCCGGTTCGGTGCGGACGCGGTGGAGCGCACCGGTGCCGTCTACACCCGTACCGGGCGCGCGTTCTTCGACACCCACCTGACCGAGAGCCTGCTGGCGAAGGTGCGCGGCGCCGTCGACCAGGCAGGGCTGTGGGACGAGCTGGGCACCGACTGGCTGCTGCTCGACGCCGAGGTTCTGCCCTGGTCGGCCAAGGCCGAGGGACTGCTGCAGGAGCGGTATGCGCCGGTCGGGGCGGCTGCGCGGGTGGCGCTACCGGTGGCGGTCGACGTGCTTGAGCAGGCTGCCGCGCGGGGGCAGGACGTCGAAGAATTGCTCGCGCGCACGCGGCAACGGGCGGTCGGCGCCGAGGCGTTCACCGCGGCCTACCGCCGCTACCAGTGGCCCACCGAGGGCCTCGACGGCGTGCAGGTCGCGCCGTTCCAGCTCCTCGCCTCCGAGGGCCGTACCTGGTTCGAGACCGACCACGCCTGGCACCTTGCGCTCGCGGACCGACTGGTGGCCGCCGATGGTGAGACATTCAGGACGACCAGGCGGATCGCCGTCGACCCCGACTCGGCGAGCTCTCGCGAGCAGGGTGTGCAGTGGTGGACGGATCTGGTCGAAGCCGGCGGCGAAGGGATGGTGGTCAAGCCGATGGCCAACCTGGTGCGCGGCCGGCGCGGCCTGCTGCAGCCCGGGCTCAAGGTGCGCGGCCCCGAGTATCTCCGCCTCATCTACGGCCCCGACTACCCGATGCACCTGGACCGACTGCGCGACCGATCACTCGGCCGGAAGCGACAGCTCGCGCTGCGCGAGTACGCGCTAGGCCTCGAGTCGCTCACCCGCCTCGCCGCAGGCGAGCCGCTGTGGCGCGTCCACGAGCCGGTGTTCGGCGTGCTCGCGCTCGAGTCCGACCCGGTGGACCCGCGGCTGTAGCCGCCCGCTTGCGCCATTCCCGGCCCCGCCGCACCGCCCCACTACCTACGCCCCCGCGGATCCTCTTTCCTATAGGATCGTGGGCATGAGAGCTGGTGCGGTCGCGGTACCGCCGCGGCGCGTGCTCGCGGATGCGGTGTACGAGCAGTTGACCGCGCTGATCATGGACCACGCGATCGAGCCGGACGCCCGCCTGAACATCGAGGCGCTGGCGCGGGATCTCGCAGTCTCGCCCACACCGGTGCGGGAGGCGCTGGCGCGCCTGGAGTCCGATGGACTCGTCACCAAGGAGCCGCTACGCGGCTATCGCACGACGGCGGTGCTCACCCCGGACGAGCTGGCGCAGGTCTTCGAGTTCCGCACCTTGGTGGAACCGTGGGCGGCGGCCGGTGCGGCGCGGCGGCGTCGTGAGGAGGACATCGCAGCGCTGCGGGCCGAGCTGGCGAGCGCACCGGTGACCACCGGGTCCGACTATGCCCACTACGCCGCCCTCGCCCAGCACGACCAGCGCTTCCACACCCTGCTGCTGAGGATCGCGGGCAACGACGTGGCGCTCGGCGCCTTCGAGCGCACCCGCGCGCACCTGCACCAATTCCGCTACGCGTTCAGCTCGAGCATGAGCGCGGCGGCGATCAGTGAGCATGGCGGGATCGTCGAGGCCGTGGCGGCCGGCGACACCCGCGCGGCACGGAGCGCCATGACCGCCCACCTGAAGGCCGCCCACGCCCGCATCACCAGCGCCGCCTCGGCGGACTCCTGAAAGGACCCACGTGCCCACCATCACCGATCTGACCACCGCTGACGTCAGGTTCCCCACCTCCCGGGACCTCGACGGCTCGGACGCCATGAACGCCGACCCGGACTACTCGGCCGCCTACGTCACGCTCGAGACCGACGGGGAGCACCACGGTGCCTCCCTCGTCTTCACGATCGGGCGCGGCAACGACGTGGTGGTGGCCGCACTCGACGCCCTCCGCGCCCACGTGGTGGGCCGCTCCATCGAGAACCTCGACGACGTCAATGCCCTCTCCCGCGACCTCATCGGTGATTCCCAGCTGCGCTGGCTCGGTCCCGAGAAGGGAGTCATGCACATGGCGATCGGGGGCGTGGTCGACGCCGCGTGGGACCTCCTCGCGCGCCAGGCAGGCAAGCCGCTGTGGCTGCTCATCGGGGAGCTGACCCCCGAACAGCTCGTCTCCTGCATCGACTTCCGCTACCTCACCGACGCGATCACGCCGGAGCAGGCGCTCGCCCTCCTCACCGAGAAGGCTGCGGGCAAGGAGCAGCGCATCGCCCAGCTCCGCGAACACGGCTTCCCCGCCTACACCACTACGCCGGGCTGGCTCGGCTACGCCGACGAGAAGCTGGTCCGACTCTCACATGAGGCCGTCGATGAAGGCTTCACGATGATCAAGCTGAAGGTCGGGGCCGACCTCGACGAGGACGTGAGACGACTCGCCCTGGCGAGGGACGCCGTCGGACATCACACCCGGATCTCGGTAGACGCGAACCAACGCTGGGACGTGGCCGACGCGATCGCTTGGATGACGGCGCTCGCGCCGTACGACCCGTACTGGATCGAGGAGCCCACCTCGCCCGACGACGTGCTCGGCCACGCCGCCATCCGCACCGGGCTCGGGCACCTCGGCATCAAGGTCGCCACGGGTGAGCACTGCCAGAACCGCGTGATCGCGAAGCAGCTGATGGCGGCAGGAGGGGTCGACGTGTTCCAGCTCGACGCCACCAGGATGGGCGGCATCAACGAGCTGCTTGCGGTGCTGCTGCTGGCGCTGCGCTACGACATCCCGGTCTGCCCGCACGCCGGCGGCGTGGGGCTGTGCGAGATGGTGCAACACCTGGCGATGGCGGACTTCGTGGCGTTCGCCGGCACCACGCAGGACCGCTACCTGGAGTACGTCGACCACCTGCACGAGCACTTCACCGAACCGGTCCGGATCGCGGACGGCGCGTACGTCGCACCGACCCGACCGGGTACAGGTGCAGAGATGCTGGCGACGTCGATCGCCGACCACACCTTCCCGCACGGCATCGTGTGGGCCGAGAGCACCGACACCGAGGAGAGCACGCACCGATGAGCACACCAGAGCTGGACGGCGTCCGCGCGATCGTGACCGGAGGTGCCAGCGGGATCGGGCTGGCCACGGCCACCGAGCTCGCCAGCCGCGGCGCCCGTGTGGTCTGCCTCGACCTCAACACCGAGGTACCCGCGCCGCTGACCGGGGTGCGATGCGACGTGACCGACAAG
This sequence comes from Pseudactinotalea sp., assembly GCF_048594945.1. Lineage (NCBI taxonomy): Bacteria > Bacillati > Actinomycetota > Actinomycetes > Micrococcales > Cellulomonadaceae > Pseudactinotalea > Pseudactinotalea sp. The sequence continues at coordinate 6,315 of NZ_JBMDXJ010000082.1, forward strand.
GTGAGCGTCGAGGAGGCGGTGAGCGCCGCCGCCCGGATCCTCGGCGGCCTCGACGCCGTGGTCAACAACGCCGGCATCGGTGCCCAGGGCACGGTCGAGGACAACGACGACGACGAGTGGCACCGCGTGATCGACCTCAACGTGGTGGGCATGGTGCGGGTCTCGCGAGCGGCGCTCCCGCACCTGCGCGCCTCCGACAACGCCAGCATCACCAACACCTGCTCGATCGCGGCGACCGCCGGCCTGCCCCAGCGCGCGCTCTACTCGGCCAGCAAGGGCGCGGTGCTCTCGCTCACGCAGGCGATGGCGGCCGATCACGTGCGTGAAGGCGTGCGCGTCAACTGCGTCAACCCCGGCACGGTGAGCACGCCGTGGATCGCGCGGCTGCTCGCCAAGGCCGACGACCCCGAGGCGGAGCGCGCCGCGCTCGGTGCCCGCCAGCCGACCGGCCGCCTCGTGGAAGCCGACGAGGTCGCCTACGCGATCGCGAACTTGGTCTCGCCGCGCTCGCGCGCGGTCGTGGGCACCTCGGTCGCGGTCGACGGCGGGATGCAGGGTCTGCGAGTCCGGCCGGCCGGGTCATGAAGCGGGTCGCGCAGGTCATCACGGTCAAGCCCGAGCGGATCGCCGAGTACGAAGAGGTCCACGCCGCGGTGTGGCCCGCGGTGCTGGAGACGCTGCGGCGTCACCACGTGACCAACTACTCGATCTACCGCCACGGCGACCTGCTGGTCTCCTACTTCGAGTACCTCGGGGACGACTACGACGCCGACATGGCAGGCATCGCCGCCGACCCCGAGACGCAGCGCTGGTGGACGGTCACGGACCCGATGCAGGAACGCGTGCCGGAGGCCCCCGAGGGCGAGTGGTGGCACCCGCTCCCCGAGGTCTTCCACCTCCCCTGACCCGCTTTCAACGACAAAACGACCCCCGCTGCGGCGGGGGTCGTTTTGTCGTTGAAAGCGGTTAGTGGGTGCCGCGGATGATGGCGGCCAGCGTCTCCATCGGGAGCTTCGGCTTGCGGTCGGCGTCGCAGAGGCCGTTGGTCTCCTGATGGGTGTCGGTGATCTGGGTGTAGCAGAACCCCGACAGCGCGGCTGAGGCGTGCACCGGCTCGAGGATCGCGCGCAGCCGGGCCTCGTAATCGGCGGCGTCGGAGGCGCTCGTGTAGCCCCAGCTGTCCTCGGGCACCTCGCCGGTGATGAAAGAGACGCCGCCGAACTCGGTGAGCATGATCGGGGCCGTGACCTCGTCCACCGGCGTGAGCGAGAGCCGACGGCCCGCAGGTCCGATGCCGCGCACCATCGCCTCCAGCGACTCACGTGAGCCGTAGCGCTGCTGCAGCACCTCACGCTCACCCTCGTAGTCGTGGAGGGTCCAGATGTCGGAGTCGGTGTGCTCCCAGCCGTCGTTGGAGATCACCGGGCGGCTCGGGTCGAGCGCACGGGTGAGGTTGGTGAGCCCGATCGCGTAGGCGCGCTGCCGGGAGTCGTGCGCACCGTGCTGGATGCCCCATGACTCGTTGAAGGGCACCCACGTGATGATGCTGGGGTGCGAGCGGTACTGCCGCACGATCTGCACCCACTCGGTCGTCAGGCGCTGCACCGCGATGTCGTCGAACTCGTACGCGCCGGCGGTCTCGCTCCACACCAGCAGGCCGAGCTTGTCGCACCAGAACAGGAACCGCGGGTCCTCCACCTTCTGATGGATCCGCATCGCGTTGAAGCCGAGATCGCGAATCAGCTCGACCTCCTCCCGCATCGCCTCGAGCGACGGCGCGGTGAAGTGCGATCCCGGCCAGTACCCCTGCTCGAGCACCGACCGCAGGTAGGTGGGCCGGTCGTTGAGCAGCAGCTGCCCGTGCTCGATGCCGACCGATCGCAATCCGAGGTAGGAGCCGACGGCGTCGCTCGCTGTCCCGTGGATCGTCACCTCCGCGTCGATCAGGCGGGGGCGACGCGGCGACCAGAGGAGGTGCTCGTAGTGCTGCCCGTTGCGTTGTCCCGTGAGCGGGATGTCGACGACGGCGGTGCGCTCGGCTGCCTCGATCCGCACCTGGGCGAGTCGGTCGTCGCCGAAGTGAAGGGTCACCTCCAGCTCGACCGGTGCGACAGGTCGGCGACTCAGCTCGAGCTCGAGTCGAACCGTGCCGCCAGGGACGTCCGGGGTCCAGGCGAGCGACGCCACGTGCATCGCGGGCACCGCTTCCAGCCACACCGTGCGCCAGATCCCGGTGGTGCGGTAGTACCAGATGGCGTGGGGCTCGGGCTGCCAGTCCTGCTTGCCGCGCGGGAGGGTGGTATCGAGCGGGTCGTCCTCGGCGCGGACCACCACGACGTGCTCGCTCGCGGCGTCGTCGAGCGCGTCGGTGATGTCAACGCTGAAGGCGGTCTGTCCGCCCTCATGATGGGTGACGTGCACGCCATCGACCCATACGTCGGATGCGTAGTCGACGGCGCCGAAGTGAAGGATCAGCCGGTCGCCCTGCGAGCCCAGTCCCGCGCCCTCGAGGTCGGCTGCGGTGAGCGGGATGCGATACCAGACCACCGGGTGGTAGCCGGTGTCGCCGATGCCTGAAGCCTCCGACTCCGGCGCGAACGGCAGCTGGATCTCGCGGTCGAAGACCTCAGGCTTGCTGTGCCAGCGCTCGGCCAGGCCGCGATCGTCGTCGTCGTGCGCGAACCCGACCACACGGTCCAGGCTCACGTGGGCCTCCCGCAGAAGCTGCGGGCGTGGGTAGGTGCCGTTCTGTGCAGTGGCGCGGATCATCCTGTGTCTCCATCGAGGTCGATCGGTCGCGCCACAGTAGCCCACCTTTACAGCGCTGCAAATCTGAGTGCCCGCGGCCTCGGGGCAACATACCCGCCACCCTGGCTCCCACCAGCCATGCCGTCAGCGGTCCAGCCGCAGCTCCTCGGCGTCGAGCAGCTGCTCCGCCTGGGTGAACGCGGCGGTGCTGTAGGCGCCGATCGCGCGTTCCTCGTGGAGCGCCTCACGCATCGCGTCCAGGTAGATGCGGCGCATCAGCGCGATCTGCTGGCGGCGAGAGAGGGTGCCTTCGGTCGCCGCTGGGTCGGGACGCGCCTCGCGCAGCTTCTCGTAGCGGGCGGTCACATCGGCGACGATCTCGGGGTCGATCGGGTGGCCGTCGATCGCGAGCTCGTCGATGGGTCCGACGGCGGCGATCGCCTGCTCGCCGAGCCCGGTCATCAGAGCGTCCAGCTCGCTGCGCACCGCGCTTGCGTCGGAGCTGCGCACGCGCATCCGCCGGATCACCACAGGCAGTGTGCCGCCGTAGAGCAGCAGCGACACCACCGCTACGGTGAACGCCACACACACCAGCAGCGTGCGCTGCGGCACCTCGGAGCTGATGCTCAGCGCCGCGGCGAGCGTGACCACACCCCGCATGCCGGCCCAGGCAAGCACCACCCCGCCGCGGGCCGTGATGGGCTCGCGCTGGTAGAAGTCGAGGTCGGCGCGGCCACGGGCGATCCGCCGCCGGAAGATCGAGACCCGGCGCTCGGCACGCTCGTCCTCGGTGGGCACCTTCTCGATGTGCTCGGCGAGGCTGTCCATGTGCTCTCGGCGCTCGGCGAGCCGCGGCCGGCGCCGGCGCTCCGCCAGCACCTGCACCGCGACGAACGCGGTCCGCAGCACCAGCAGCACCACGAGCGACACGGCAGCCAGCAGCACCACCGTGGACGCGCTGCTGCCGGATTCCTCCAGGTCCACGAGCAGCACATGCAGCTCGAGCCCCATCAGCAGGAACACGCCGTTCTCGATGAGGAACTGCAGCGTGTTCCAGTTCGTGTGCTCGGTCGAGCGCTCGCGCGCCGAGAACTTCTTGGCCCCGACATGACCGGTGACCAGGCCCGCTACCACCACTGCGACGACACCCGAGGCCTCGGCCTCCTCGGCCGGCAGGAAGGCGAGGAACGGCACGACGAAGCTCACCGCCGTCGTCAGGACCGGGTCCCGCAGTCGGGACCGGAGCCAGACACTCCCGTACCCGACCGCCAGTCCGATCGCCACCGCGATCGCGACGGCCCTGCCGAACTCCCACACGGCGTCGCCCAGGCTGAAGGAGGACATGGTGACGGCCACCACGGCGGTGCGCAGCAGTACCAGCGCGGAGGCGTCATTGAGGAGACTCTCGCCCTCGAGCACGGTCATCAATCGAGGTGGCAGCCCGAGCCGCTTGCCGATCGAGGTGGCTGCCACGGCGTCGGTGGGGCTGACCACGGCCCCCAGCGCCACACCCGCCGCGAACGGGATCGAGGGGACCAGCCAGTGAACGAGCCCACCGATCGCCAGCGCGGAGGTGATCACCAGCAGCACCGACAACCAGCCGATCATCGTGAAGTTGCGGCGCAGGTCGATCACGGGGACCCGCACCGCGGAGGCGTACAGCAGCGGCGGCAGCACACCCACGAGGATCCAGTCCGGTTCGAGCGCGAGGTCGGGCACGGTCGGGATCAGCCCGACCACGAGCCCGATCACCAGCAGCACCAACGGGGTGGCGATGCCGGTGCGGCGTGACAGCAGGGCGGCGACGACGATCGCGGCCAGTGCCCCGATGGCGAGTGTGAACGGCTCCACGACCCGCCAACCTACGCCTGTTGGTCACAACCCGGTATCGGTGCGGCCAAGGAAACGTCGTGGTCACACGCGGTGGCCTACGATCGCCGGACCTGGACGGGTACCCCTCCGTCCGCTGCAACGAGGAGGAACCCCCATGTCCCGATCGGGTCGTCTGATCCAGGCCGCGGCCGTCGCGGCCGCTGCATCGCTCGCACTCGCCGCGTGCGGCGGTGGTTCCGGCGGAGAGGGTGATGGCAACGGGGATGGTGACGCGTCGGGTGATCTGGAGCTGATCACCGCCGGCACGCTCACGGTCTGCTCGGAGGTGCCGTACCCGCCGTTCGAGATCGAGGACACCTCGGCGCCCAGCGGCTACAGCGGCTTCGACATCGACCTCGTGCAGGCGATCGCGGACAGCCTGGACCTGGAGCTGGTGGTGCAGGACGTCGGCTTCGACGCGATCCAGGGCGGGACCGCCTACGCCTCGGGTCAGTGCGACATGGGGGCCTCGGCGATCACGATCACCGAGGACCGCCAGGCGAACCTGGACTTCTCCGAGCCGTACTACGACTCCCTGCAGTCGCTGCTTGTCGCTGCCGACTCCGGCATCACCGGGATCGCCGACCTCGCCGGCCAGCCCGTCGCCGTGCAGGCCACGACCACGGGCGAGGCGTACGCGCAGGAGAACGCGCCCGATGCCGAGCTCATCAGCTACCCGGGTGACGCCGAGATGTGGCCCGCGCTGCAGGGCGGCACGGTGGTCGCGATCCTGCAGGACCTGCCGGTCAACGTCACCCACGCGCAGGAGGACCCGAACTACGTCATCGTGGAGGAGTACGACACCGAGGAGAGCTACGGGTTCGCGTTCGGCAAGGACACCAATCCCAACTTGATCGCCGCCGTCAACGGGGCACTGGCCACGATGCGTGACGACGGCAGCTACCAGGAGCTGTACGACTCCTACTTCTCCGCCGAGGGCTGAGAACGAGACGGCTGGGCTGATGGCGATCCGGCGCACCACCCGACGTCGACTGGTGCGGATGGCGCTCTATGCGCTGTTCGCCGTGCTCGTCGCGGTCGCAGCGCTCACCGCCGACTGGGAGTCGTTGGCGAACAACTTCCTGCGCCTGGACATCGCGCGCGATCAGTTTCCACAGATCATCACGATCGCGCTGCGCAACACGTTGTTGTTCACCGTGATCGCGTTCGCCGGCGGGTTGCTGCTCGGGATCCTGCTCGCGCTCATGAAGTTGTCGAGCATCGGCCCTTATCGGTGGTTCGCGACGGCGTACATCGAGCTGTTCCGCGGGCTGCCGGCGCTGCTGACGATCTTCGCCATCAGCTTCATGCTGCCGATCGCCTTCGGTGTCCGGGTTCCGTTCGCCCCGGCTGGAGGCGCGCTCGTTGGTCTGATCGCGGTCGCCGGCGCGTACATGGCCGAGGTGATCCGCGCGGGGATCCAGGCCGTGCCCAAGGGGCAGACCGAGGCGTCTCGATCGCTCGGCATGTCGCCGGGCAAGACCATGGTGTTCGTCACCCTGCCGCAGGGCTTCCGCATCATCATCCCCCCGATGACGAACGAGTTCGTGCTGCTGCTCAAGGACACCTCGCTCGTCTTCATCGCAGGCACCACGCCGTTGCTCAAGGAGCTCACGACCTATGCGCGCGACCAGTCTTCAGCGCTGGGTAATAGCACGGTGCTGTTGATGGCGGCACTGCTCTATCTGGTGGTGACGGTCCCGCTGACCCGGGTGGCCGCGTATCTGGAGCGACGTCTGGCGAGGTCGCGATGACCGAGGTGAGGATGACATGAGCACCTTCCCACCGCCGTCGGGCGATCAGCTCGAGCAGCCAGAGCCCGGGGCGCCGGCGATCGAGATCCGCGACCTGCGCAAGTCGTTCGGTGAGAACGAGGTGCTCAAGGGCATCTCGCTCGAGGTGCAACCGGGCGAGGTGGTGTGCGTGATCGGGCCCTCGGGCTCGGGCAAGTCGACGCTGCTGCGCTCGGTCAACCTGCTCGAGGAGCCCACGAGCGGGCAGATCCTCATCGAAGGGATCGATATCCTCGACCCCGACGTGGATGTCGACCGGGTCCGCGCTCGCATCGGCATGGTCTTCCAGCAGTTCAACCTGTTCGGGCACATGACCGTGCTCGGCAACCTGTGCCTGGCGCAGCAGCGGGTGTTGGGGCGCTCGCGGGTGGAGGCCGAGCAGGTCGCTCGCGAGAACCTCGCGAAGGTGGGCCTCGCCGACCGCGAGAGCGCCTACCCGAGCCACCTCTCCGGCGGGCAACAACAGCGGGTCGCGATCGCCCGGTCGCTGTCGATGAACCCCGACATGATGCTCTTCGACGAGCCCACCTCCGCGCTCGACCCCGAGCTCGTGGGAGATGTGCTCGAGGTGATGCGGAACCTCGCGGCCGAGGGCATGACGATGATGGTCGTCACCCACGAGATGGGGTTCGCGCGCGAGGTCGGCAGCCGCCTGATCTTCATGGACGACGGCATGATCGTCGAGGAGGGTGACCCGCGCGAGGTGCTCGCGAATCCGCAGCACGAGCGCACGCAGACGTTCCTGTCGAAGGTGCTCTGAGGCCGGAGGCGCGCGGCAGGCTCAGGTCATCACGCCGCCGCCGTTGACGAGCAGCGTCTGCCCGGTGATGTAGGACGCCGCGTCGGAGAGCAGGAAGCGCACCGCCGGTGCCACCTCTTCGGGGCGGCCGAACCGGCCCTGCACGAGCCGGGTGGTCTTGCGCGCCCGCCAGTCGCCGTCGTCATGAGCGGCGGTCATCGCGGTCTCGAGGGGGCCGGGCGCCACAGCGTTGCACCGCACCTGCGGCCCGAGGTCGTGCGCGAGCGCACGGGTGAGGCCGAGCAGGCCGGCCTTGGAGGCGGCGTACGCGGTCAGCCCGAGCCCGCCGGAGTAGGCCAGCTGCGACGCGATGGTGACGACCGCAGGGGCACTCGCCGCCCGCAGCTGGGGCACCGCAGCCTCGATCACCCGGTACGCGCCGTCGAGGTTGACGCGCATCGATCGCTCCCACGCCGCGGCCGCGCTCTCCTCCTCGATGCTCACCTCGGCCATGACGCCGGCGTTGTTGACGAGGCCGTCGAGGCGCCCCCAGCGGCCGGCGGCCGCCGCGATCGCCTCCCACACGGACGGCGGGCTGGTCACGTCGATCTCGATCGGCTCCAGCCGGTCGTGCTGCTCGGTCGACGACGGCGGCGGCGTGCCGGGCAGGTCGGCGGCGAGCACACGAGCGCCGGCGCGCAGGAGCTCGCTCACGATGGCTCGCCCGAGCCCGCCGTGCGCACCGGTGACGAGCACGACGTGCTCGTCGAGCCGGGCGAACCCGTCGCTCGCGTGAGCCGCGTCGCGAGCGTCTGCGGTTGTGGTGTCCATGCGGGCATGCTAGCGTCCCGATTCCACCTCACGGGAGAGCTTGCCACGATATGGAAAACGACCGGAACATGCTGGCGAAAGGGCTGCAGGTCCTGCAGTACCTCGTCGAGCACCCCGAGCACGAGTCCGGCGTCAGCGACGTCGCACGCGCGCTCGGTCTCCCGGTGAGCACGGCACACCGGCTCCTCGGCACCCTCCTTGCCACCGACTGGGTGTCGCGGGCGCCGCACTCCTCCTCCTACCGGCTCGGCCCGCAGGTCCTTAACGCGGCCGAGACGCTGCGCAGCAACCTCGGCCTGACGGACATGCACGGCGTGCTCGCCGATCTCGCCACCCGCGTCAGCGAGACCGTCATCCTCGGCACCCTCATCGGAGGCCAGTTCATCTACCTCGACGTGGTGCACGGCCCCGGACTGCTCGGGATTCAGGGCAGCGTCGGGCGTCGAGGCGCGCTGCACAGCACGGCGACCGGCAAGGCGCTGCTGTGCGCGCTCCCCACGGAGCGCCGCAACGCCCTGATCGACGAGCTTGAGCTCACCCGCCTGACGCCCTCGACGATCACCGACCGTGAGGCCCTGCGTGCCGAGATCGAGCGGAGCCTCGAGCGCGGCTACACCCGCACCGACGAGGAGAACGAGGCCGGGGTGACGTCCATCGGAATCCCGATCCGGATCGAGCAGGACCCCGACGGCGTCTACGCCGTGTGCATCGCCGCCCCCACCCAGCGTGCGAGCAGCCGCGTCGAGTCGTTCCATGCGGCGCTGGTGCAGGCCCGCACGTTGCTGCGCACCGCGGGGGTGAGCCCGCGATGAGCGTGCCCGCGATCCCTGTCGCGGCCACCGCCTCCCGCGCCTTGGGCCGGTGGGCGACCAAGCCCGTGCTGACGCCCGCCGAGGTCGCTGCGCGCGTCCCGGACCAGGCCACCGTGTTCGTCGGCGGGTCCGGCGGCGGGATCCAGGAGCCGACGGCGCTGCTCGCCGCGATCGGTGAGCGTTTCGGCGCTGAGCAGGCCCCGAGCCGACTGGCGATCTGGCACTGCAGCGGCGTCGGCGACCGGGTCTCCACCGGGATCAACCTGCTCGCCCACGAGGGTCTGGTCCGTCGCGTCGTCGGCGGCCACTGGGGCATGGCGCCGAAGATGGCGGCGCTCGCCCAGGCCGACCTCATCGAGGCCTACAACCTGCCGCAGGGTGTCATCGCCCAGCTGTTGCGCGAGACCGGAGGCCGGCGTCCCGGGCTGGTCACCGGGGTCGGGCTCCGCACGTTCGTGGACCCTCGCGTCGAGGGCGGCAAGCTCAACGCCGTCACCACCGACGACATCGTCGAGGTGATCGCGCTCGACGGCCGGGAGCAGCTCTTCTACCGCGCGCCCGCGCTCGATGTCGCGCTCATCCGCGCGACCTCGGCGGACGAGCTCGGCAACCTCTCCTTCCACGAGGAGGCGGCCATGCTGGAGGCCTTCTCTGCGGCGCAGGCCGTCAAGGCCAACGGCGGCACCGTCCACGTCCAGGTCAAGTACCTCGTCGAGGGCTACTCGCTGCCGCCGCACGCGGTCAAGGTGCCCGGTGCGCTCGTCGACACCGTCACGATCGTCGCGGACCAGCCGCAGACGTCGCTGCAGGCCTATCAGCCCGGCTTCACCGGTGCCTCGCGGGTGCCCACCACGAGCCTGCCGGTGCTTCCGCGCGGGCCGCGGCGCATCGTCGCCGAGCGGGCATCGGAGGAGATCGAGCCCGGCTCTGTGGTCAACCTGGGCGTCGGGATGCCCGACGGCATCGCTCAGATCGCCTCCGAGCGCGGCCTGCTCCGCACGCTGGCCTTCGCCGTCGAGCAGGGACATTTCGGCGGTGCGCCCGCCGGGGGCGTCGAGTTCGGCGCCGTCTACAACGCCGCGGCCAGCATCGACGCCCCGTACCAGTTCGACTACTTCGACGGCGGCGGCCTGGACATCGCCTTCCTTGGCATGGCCGAGGTGGACCGGCACGGCAACGTCAACGCCAGCCGGCACCGGGGCACGATCTCCGGAGCGGGCGGCTTCATCAACATCAGCCAGGGCACCCATCGGGTGGTGTTCTGCGGATCGCTCACCGCGATCGGGGCGCGCTTCGAGGTCGGTGGCGGCCGCCTGCGCGTGCTGACCGAGGGGCAGGTGCACAAGTTCGTCCCTGACGTCGCGCAGATCACCTTCTCCGCCGACCGCGCCCGCGAGCTCGGTCAGGAGATCCTCTACGTGACGGAACGGGCCGTGTTCGCCCTCGTTGCCGATGGCATCCAGCTGATCGAGATCGCCCCGGGCATCGACCTGCAGGCCGACGTGCTGGACCAGATGAGCTTCACCCCGCTGATCGGCGAGATCAGCACCATGGACGTCCGCTTCTTCAGCTGACGCCACCTATCGATCCACGATCGACGACGACGAGGAGAGTTCTTTCGTGTTCACGACGACGATGTCGCGGCGTGCCCTGCTGGGCGCCGGGCTGGCGGGAGCCGTCGGCCTCACAGCCGCGTGCCGGAGTCCGCAGTTCGGCGACGCCGAGCACGTGCTGGTCGGAGGGCACCAGCTCGCGGTCGGCACGCCCTTCGACGCCGGAATGATGCGCTTCGCCGAGCTGGTCGAGCAGATGACGGATGGCCGCGTACTGGTCGACGTGCACCCCAACGCCGCGCTGGGCACCGAGCCTGAGATGTTCCAGGGCTTGGTGACCGGCACGATGGACGTCGGCATCTTCGCGCCTGGCTCGATCGCCGAGTTCATGCCGGAGATGAGCATGCTCTCGATGCCGTTCCTCGTCACCGACCGCGGTCAGCGCGACGCGGTGCTGGAGGGCGACGTCACCGAGCGGTTGGCCGACCGGCTGCGGGAGCGCACCGGCACCTACCCGCTCACCTACTTCGGCGGCAGCTACCGGCAGATGTTCTTCAACGCCCCGGCGACCTCGCTGGAGGACGTGCAGGGTCGGCTGTTCCGGACCCAGCCGGCGGCGGTGCTGACCGACTGCTTCGCCGCCGTGGGGCTGCGCCCCACGGTGGTCGCGTACAACGAGCTGTACAACGCACTCGCCCAGGGCGTGGTCGACGGCGCCGACAACGAGGCGGTCTTCATCGACAGCCAGAAGTTCTTCGAGCCGGCTCCCCACATCCTGCGCACCAATCACGAGGTGACGATCCGGCCGCTGCTGATCGCCGACACCACACTCGCGGACCTCGGCAGTGAGCTCGCGGACCTGGTCATCGAGGCCGGGGCCGAGGCCGGGCGGTACCAGCGCGACCTCGAGGAAGGTGAGGACGACGCGATGATCGCCGAGCTCGCCGAGCGCGAAGGGCTGACCGTGACCGACGCTGACACCTCAGCCGTCCTCGACGACGTGCACGAGATCTGGGACCGCTACGCCCAGCAGTGGGACGCCCAGGATCTGCTCGCCGACATCATCGACCTGCGACCGGAGGGCTGAGCCGTGCGACGACTCACCGACCTGCTGGCGCGCGGCGTCGCCGCCCTGTGCGCAGCGGCGCTCGCAATCATGGCGCTTGTCGTGGCCTTCCAGATCATCGGCCGCTACGTGCCCTTCATCACGCGGGCTCTGTGGACCGAGGAGATCTCTCGGATGTGCCTGATGTGGCTGGTCTTCCTAGGAGCCGCGCTCGCCGTGCGTACCTCGGAGCACTTCCTCATCGACCTCATCCCGGACCGCCTCGGCGATGGTTCACGCCGCGTCATCGCCACCGTGGGGCTGCTCGGTATCGCTGCCGTCGCGGTGGCCATGCTGATCGGCAGCATCGGGTTCGTGGAGACCGGTCTGGCGCGGACGTCCACGACGTCCGGCATCTCGCTGGTGTACTCCTTCGCCGCGCCGCTCGTCTCTGCCGTGCAGATGCAGCTGATCACCGTGCAGGTGTGGCGCGAGGCGATGGCCGACCCGCGCGGCGCCGGGCTGCAGCAGCACGAGATCGATGCCGTGGAGGAGGCCGGTGACGCCCCGCGCGTCGGGGCCGGCGAGGGACGGAGCGCGTCATGACCACCGCCGTCGTGCTGGCGATCATCATCGCCGTCTTCCTCATCGCGGCAGCGCTCCGCGTCCCGATCGCGTTCGCGCTGGTGCTCGGCACCCTGCCCTTCATGCTGCTCGACCCGCGCATGAACCTCGAGCTGATCACGCAACGCATGTACGCCGGGCTCGACTCGTTCGTGCTGCTCGCAGTGCCGTTCTTCATCCTCGCTGCCTCGATCATGGTGGCCTCAGGCGTCACCGACCGCCTGATCGAGCTCGCTTCGGCGCTCGTCGGCTGGATCCGCGGCGGCCTCGGCATCGTCAACGTCGGGGTCTCGATCGGCTTCAGCGGCATGTCCGGCTCGTCGACCGCCGACGTCGCTGGCACCGGCACCGTGCTCATCCCGCAGATGGTCAAGCGCGGCTACCCGGCAGGCTTCGCGGTGGGCGTCACCGCGGCGTCTGCGGTCATCAGCTCGGTGATCCCGCCGAGCATCCAGCTGATCGTCTGGGGCTCGCTGACGAATACCTCGATCGGTGACCTGTTCCTCGCCGGGATCGTGCCGGGCGTCATGATCGGCGGCGGGATGATGCTCGTCGCCTGGCTCGTCGCGCGACGTCAGAACCTCCCGCGCGAGGGCAGGTTCGAAGGAACTCGCGTGCGCAAGGCGCTCGTGGGTGCG
>NZ_JBMDXJ010000083.1:0-9687 GCF_048594945.1 Pseudactinotalea sp.
CTGGGCGAGAGTCGATGGGCATCTCAGTACGCACCGCGGGCTCCGAGCACAGCAGCGGCGGTACGCCAGAGGATCAGGAGGTCGAAGCCGATCGACCAGTTGTCGACGTAACGCAGGTCCAGACGGACCGACTGCTCCCACGACAGGTCGGACCGACCGCTGACCTGCCATAGCCCGGTCAGTCCGGGCTTCACGTGCAGGCGGTGCACCGCCATCGAGTCATACGTCGCGACTTCGCTCGGCAGAGGCGGGCGCGGTCCGACGAGAGACATATCGCCTCTCACCACATTCCACAACTGAGGAAGCTCATCGAGAGAGAACCTCCGGAGGAATCGACCCACGGACGTCACTCTCGGGTCGGCTTCCATCTTGAAGAGTGGGCCGGCGCCGGTACTCGCCTCGACCAAGCCATCGCGACGCTGTTCCGCATCGACTCCCATGGTGCGGAGCTTCAGCATGGTGAATGCACGACCGTCACGGCCGATCCGAACCTGTCGGAAGATGGCCGGACCTGCAGAGTTGAGCCGCACCGCGAGCATCCCGACGAGAATCGCCGGCGAGGCAACGATGAGCAGTGCCCCGCCGAGCACTCGATCCATGGCCGCCTTCGCGATGCGCTGAGAACGACTCGGCTGCAGCTTGACGCCCAGCATCGGGGTGGCGCCATGAACGTGGACATCGAGCCGTCCACTCAGCACTTCATTCACGTCCGGAAGAATCATCAGCTCGGTCCCGGTCTCTTCCAAGGCCCAACGAAACTGGCGGAACTCGTTCTGCTCCATGGCGCCCGACGTCACGAGCACCATGTCGACATCGGACTCCCGCACCAGGGCCGGGGCGTCCATGGACCCGCCCAGGACGTGCACCCCGGCGCTGACCTCGGATCCGATCTCCCGATCGGAGACGCACGCGCCGACCAATTCGAGTCCCGGATGCGTGTCGTCCAACTCTCGCGCCACACGCGCAGCCCGATCGGGTGACGTGACGAGCACCGCACGCGAGCGGAGCCCGCCGTCCGCCCGGACAGAGGCGAGTAGTTTCCGCTGCGCAGTGCGCAGGAGCGCCGATGTGATGAGCGCTGCCACGACAGCCAGAACGATCGGCAGCGCAGGCAACTCGGTGATGCCGACGAAGGCCAGCAACATGGCGATCGCGATCGTGATCATGCCCGACCGGAGGATCGCCCTGTACTCGCGGTGCCCGGTCGCGGCACGGCGAAGGTCGTAGCCACCGGACAGCGCGACGCCGCCAACAAAGCAGATCGCCCCCGCCACGCCGACAAGCCACGCACTCGTGCCAACGTAGAAGCCGAGCGCGACAAAGACGGCGAGGCTCACGGCAAGGTCGCTGAGAATCGCTGCGGTCTGATACCGAAGGCGGTTCTTGCGCCATGAAGCCGGGCGTGCGTCGATCAGCGGATCGGCAAGTGAGATACCCATGCCTTCGAGGCGGTCAACGACGCTCACGGGAGCACCACACGACTACTACGAACCGCAGGCTGCGACCGCGCCACCTGCTCAGCGTCTCCTGCTGTCAACTCCATCGCCGCCTCGGCTCAATCCCTCTTGGAGCGCCCTAGAACGGCAACTCCCCCGACTGCGTGACTAGACAACCACCGCTGTTGTGCGAGCGCTTGAGCGGCGTGGGGTGGAGGCGGTGGGGCGTTGAGGAACGGCAGCGGGTTAGGCAGGGTGATGTCGCGTCACCCTCCAGACAGCGGCCGGAGGGTGACGCGCGCATGACGAGGGCGTGAACGTAGTCGAGCGCACCGTTCTGAGGGTGCGCACGAGCGAGGTCAACGTGGTTGGTACAGCCTCACGTAGTCGATGACGTAGGACGCTGGGAGCACCGTGCTCTCGTCCACGTAGCCCGGCCACCGGCCGCCGACAGCCAAGTTCAAGCGTATGAAGAACTCCTTCTCGTTGAAGGTTTCCGCGAGCCAGGACACCTCGTCGGCCGTGTAGCGACCCGACATGACGCCGTCGACGAAGAACCGGATCTCGTCACGTTCCCACTCGACGGCGTAGGTGTGGAAGCCGGCTGACATGTCGCCGCCCATCGGCAGCTGGTAGCTGGTGCGCACCGAATTGTTGGTGTTGGTGGTCTCTCGGTGCAGCGAGTGGTACACGGTCCCGGCCTGCCAGCTGTCGCCTACGCCGGAGCCCAACGCCTCAAGGATGTCGACCTCACCGAGCCCTTCTGTCGTACGCAACCAGAAGGCGGGCCACAGACCTTGGGACTGCCCCTGTGCGATCGGAAGCCGGGCGCGGATCTCGACCCTGCCGTACACGAACGTGACCTTGTCGCGCGACATGATCTGAGCCGACGTATAAGTGCGGCCATTGGGGTACCTGAGGTCGTTCCACCCGCACTGGATCGGCGTCGGCTCGTACTGCGCCGTCAGATAGAGGTGGCCATCGCGTACGGACAGGTTCTCCGGTCGATCCATCAGACACGCTGACTCAAGATTGCCATCGCCGTAGCTCGAGTTGTCGTATGCCGTCCAGTTGGAGCTGTCCAGGCTGTTGCCATCGAACTCATCGGACCACACAAGCTCCCACGACTCGTCTGGTCCGGCTGTGGAGCCAACCTCGCCGCCACCGCCGGGGGCCAACCGGCCATCGAACGAGATGTCCGCGGTCGTGCGGTGATTGGAGATCACCTGCACCGCCAGGACGTTGGCGCCCTGTTGCAGATAGTCGCCCGGGACGGCGAACGTCGTCACCTCTGCCCGAGCCGATGCCGTCGACGGCGCGGCTGTTGCCCATGTCTCGTCGTGATGACCGGCTGCGTCATCCGCGACACGATGGCGTCCGATCTCGTGCCCGTTCACGTAGGCGATCACACCGTCATCGGCCCACGTACTGAACGTCGCCCCCTCGACGAGGAGCCCTTCGGAAGCGGAGCCAATCGTGAACTGGTGCCTGAAGTAGGTACTCAGCGGATTCCCGGCAGCGGAGAGCGACGTCGTCGCCGCATCTGCTGCGCGGCCGAATCCAAAGGGAGCCGACGCGCTCGGCCAGCCACTCGACGCAGTCGAATACTGCCAATCGGGCGAGGGCCCAACGGTCGACCTGTAATACTCCCAGCGCGCACCGAACGGGACGACGTCACCGCTGGGCATCTGTCCCCCGGCTGCCGGTGGTTCGGGAACAGCATTGCCATCGCCACCTGGCACGTCGGAACCATGGGACCGCTCAACCGTGAGCTCACCACCGAAGGTGACATCGAACGACGCGCGCCAGTTCGCGATCACCACCGCCGTCAGGACATTCTCTCCATCTTGCAGAAGCTCTGGGTCGATCGTGATGGTGACCGGCCGCGACAGCGCAGCCGCGGTCCGCGGAGCACCCACGGCCCAGATCGCATTGTGGGTCACCTGCGTGCGGCTGGGACTCACGTTCTGTCGACCGGCCTCGACCCCATTGACGTAGACCACGATCCCGTCGTCGGCCCACGTCTCGAAGGCCAACTCGGGACGCTCGCCAAGGTCCACCTGGAACGCGTGTCGGAAGTAGGTGGTGAGCACCTGATTCGGGTAGTCGGGAAGTCGCGTGGTGACCTCAGCGGTCCCGAGGCGACTCCCGTAGCCGAAGGGGGCATCACCGACACTCCATGACGAGTCGTCATAGCCCAGGTCCGCCCAACCGGCAGCCGGTGCCACCGGGTCTCGCCAGTACATCCACGTCGAGTCGCCAGCGATCAACACATCGCCGGGTGTGTGGGCCGATGCACGGGGCGAGCCGATCGGACTCAGCAACAGCACGAGTGCCGCCGTGAGCGCCAGCGCAACATTGGCTGCCAGTCGGTGTCGGGTGTTCATTCGCGAAACGGGGGGCATCCCGCCTCCTCCTCAGTCGTCCCCCGACTGTTGGGAGCCCCGAGATCCCAGGAGAATGTGACCGGCGTAGCCTACGTTGTTATCGTTCCGTTACCAACTCACGTATCACAATGCGGACGCCATAGACGGCCAGCCGAGACTCAGCTCAACGCATCAAGAAGCCGAGCAGCAACGTCGTCGACGGTCCCGAGACCATCGACACGCACGAGAAGCCCACGGCTCTCGTACACGTCCACGAGCGCGGCGGTCTGCTCGGAGTAGACCTCGAGGCGGCGGCGGATCACCGACTCGGTGTCATCCGAACGCCCCTGCTCGGCGGCGCGACCCAGCAGCCGCTTCACGAGCTCGTCGGTCTCAGCTGTCAGCTCGACCACGGTGTCGAGCTCCACGCCCGCCTCGGCGAGCATGCGGTCCAGCTCCCCCACCTGCGCCTCGGTGCGCGGGTAGCCATCGAGAAGAAACCCAGCAGCTGCATCGGCAGCCGCCAGCCGGTCGGCCACCATCGCGTTGGTGACCTCGTCGGGCACGTACTCGCCGGCGTCCATGTACCGCTGCGCCTGCTGCCCCAGCTCGGTCCGCTCGGCCACGTTGGCGCGGAAGATGTCACCGGTGGAGATCGCCGGTACACCCAGGTGCTCGGCCAGCCGCACCGCCTGCGTGCCCTTGCCCGCACCGGGGGGACCCATCAGCACAAGCCTGGAGGTCATCGCAAGAACCCTTCGTAGTGCCGCTGCTGCAGCTGGCTGTCGATCTGCTTGACCGTCTCCAGGCCCACGCTCACCACGATCAGCACCGAAGCGCCACCGAACGCCATCACCTGGTTGACGCCCATGAACCTGAACGCGATCGAGGGGATCATCGCCACGAACGCCAGGTACAACGCGCCCGCCGCGGTGATCCGGGAGATCACGAACTGCAGGTACTCCGCCGTCGGGCGCCCCGCGCGGATGCCGGGGATGAAGCCGCCGTAGCGCTTCATGTTGTCCGCCACCTCATCGGGGTTGAACGTGATCGAGGTGTAGAAGTACGCGAAGAAGATGATCAGCACGCCGTACGCGGCCAGGTACGGCGTGGCACCCGGGTCGGCGAAGTTGACCATGATCCACTGCACCCAGCCCTCGGTCTGGTTGTCCGCGAACTGCGCCGCAAGCAACGGCAGCGCCAGCAGCGAGGACGCGAAGATCACCGGGATCACACCCGACATGTTGATCTTGATCGGGATGTACGTCGACGAGCCCCCGTAGGTGCGCCGCCCCACCATCCGCTTGGCGTACTGCACCGGGATCCGGCGCTGCGACTGCTCCACGAACACGACCAGCACGATCACCACGGCCGAGATCAGCAGGAACAGGATCACCTTGCCGAGACCGTTGTTCGAGGTCGCGATCTGCTGCACACCGCCGGGGAAGCTCGCCGCGATCGCGGTGAAGATCAGCAGCGACATGCCGTTGCCCACACCACGCTCGGTGATCAGCTCACCCAGCCACATGATCAGACCGGTGCCGGCCGTCATCGTGATGATCATGATCAGCAGCGTCAGCACCGACTGGTCCGGGATCACCTGCGTGGCCACCGCACAGTCCGGGAACAGCTGCCCGGTCCGTGCGATCGTCACGATCGTGGTGGCCTGCAGGATCGCGAGACCGATCGTCAGGTACCGGGTGTACTGCGTCAGCACCGCGGTGCCGGACTGGCCCTCCTTGTGCAGCGCCTCGAAACGGGGAATGACCACCCGGAGCAGCTGCACGATGATGCTCGCCGTGATGTACGGCATGATCCCCAGCGCGAACACGCTCAGCTGCAGCAGCGAGCCGCCGGAGAACAGGTTCACCAGGCTCAGCACGTCCGAGCCGCTGGTACCGACCGGGTCCACGCACTGCTGCACGTTCCCGTAGTCGATGCCGGGCGTGGGGATGAACGACCCCACCCGGAAGATCGCCATGATCGCCAGCGTGAACAGAAGCTTGCGGCGCAGGTCCGGAGTACGGAACGCGCGAATGAATGCGCCGAGCAATGATCCTCCTGCGGCATGGCCCCCACGTGCGGGACCTGGCTGAGTGGCGACGGGTCGACTCCGACCCTAACCCGAGAACGGCGGGGCGACCTCGTGAGGTCGCCCCGCCGTCGGGCTCAGATCTGTGAAGCAGTACCGCCTGCGGCGACGATCTTCTCCTTGGCCGAGGCCGAGAAGGCGTCCACGGCGACGTCGAGCTTGACGCTCACCTCGCCGGTGCCGAGCACCTTGACCTTGTGGCCCGAGCGCACCGCGCCCTTGCTCACCAGGTCGTCCACGGTGACCGAACCGCCCTCGGGGTACAGCTCGCTCAGCTTGTCCAGGTTCACCACCTGGTAGCTCACGCGGAACGCGTTCTTGAACCCACGCAGCTTCGGGAGCCGCATGTGGATCGGCGTCTGACCACCCTCGAATGCCGCAGGCACCTGGTAACGAGCCTTCGTTCCCTTGGTACCGCGACCCGCGGTCTTGCCGCGCTTGCCGCCCTCACCGCGACCCACGCGGATCTTGCGGGTGTGCGCGCCAGGCGCCGGGCGCAGGTGGTGCACCTTCAGCGTGGAGACCTTGGTTCCCGACGGCGCAGCCTCATCCGAGGTCTCCGCAGCCTTGTCGGTCTTGTCCTTGGCAGCCATGTCAGTCCTCGACTTCCTCGACGGTGACGAGGTGCGCCACCGTGTTGACCATCCCCCGGAACTCGGGACGGTCCTCGACGACGACAGTCTGGCCGACGCGCTTCAGACCCAGCGTGCGAAGCGTGTTCCGCTGGTTCTGCTTGCCGCCGATGCCCGACTTCGTCTGGGTCACCTTGAGCTGGGTCATGATGCCGCAGCCTCCTTCTCAGCCGCCTTGGCAGCCCGACCCGCAGCCTGGGCGCGCAGCAGCGGCGCCGGGGCGACGTCCTCCAGCGGGAGGCCACGCCGCGCGGCCACCGACTCCGGCTGCTCCAGGTTGCGGAGCGCCTGTGCCGTGGCGTGCACGATGTTGATCGCGTTGGTCGAGCCGAGCGACTTGCTCAGCACGTCGTGGATACCGGCGCAGTCCAGCACGGCGCGCACCGGGCCACCGGCGATAACTCCCGTACCGGGGGTCGCGGGGCGCAGGAACACCACGCCGGCCGCGGCCTCGCCCAGCACCGGGTGCGGGATCGTGTTCTGGATGCGCGGCACCTTGAAGAAGTTCTTCTTGGCCTCCTCGACACCCTTGGCGATCGCCGCGGGCACCTCCTTGGCCTTGCCGTAGCCCACGCCGACCGTGCCGTCACCGTCGCCCACGACGACCAGCGCCGTGAAGCTGAAGCGGCGGCCGCCCTTGACGACCTTGGACACGCGGTTGATCGTCACGACGCGCTCGACGTAGTTGCTCGCCGGGCCGTCGTCACGGCGGCGGTCGCCGCCGCGCCCGCCGCCACGGCGGTCGTTGCGGTCGCCGGAGCGCTCGTTACGGTCGCCGCCGCCGGCGGTGCCGGTGTTCGGGCCGCCAGTGCGGCCGCCACGCTGCGGAGCAGCCATCATGCGTTCCTTTGCTCGTTGACGTTCATCGAGATGCTCACAGGGCCAGGCCCTTCTCGCGAGCACCATCGGCCACAGCGGCCACGCGACCGTGGTAGGCGTTGCCGCCCCGGTCGAACACGGCGGCGGTGATGCCGGCCTTGCCGGCCCGCTCTGCGACCAGCTCACCCACGAGGCGAGCCTTGTCGGTCTTGACACCCTCGGATGCCCGCACGTCCACCTCGAGGGTGGACGCCGACGCCAGGGTCGTACCCGTGGTGTCGTCGACCAGCTGCGCGCTCATGTGACGCGAGCTGCGGTTGACCACCAAGCGGGGACGCTCCGGCGTGCCGTGGATGCGCTTGCGCAGCCGCAGGTGCCGGCGCGCACGCGCCGTGCGCTTGCCTCCGCGGGTGCGGACGCCCTTGATACCTGCCATGGCTACTTACCAGCCTTTCCAACCTTGCGGCGGACCTGCTCGCCCGCGTACCGCACGCCCTTGCCCTTGTAGGGCTCCGGCTTACGGATCTTCCTGATGTTCGCGGCGACCTCACCGACCTGCTGCTTGTCGATGCCAGCCACGCTGAACTTGGTGGGGCTCTCCACGGTGAACGAGATGCCCTCGGGCGCCGAGACCGTGACCGGGTGCGAGAACCCGAGCGCGAACTCCAGCGCGTTGCCCTTGGCCACCACGCGGTAACCGGTGCCGACGATCTCGAGCTTCTTCTCGTATCCCTCGGTCACACCCGTGACGAGGTTCGCGAGCAGCGTGCGGGTGAGGCCGTGCAGCGAGCGCGACTGGCGCTCGTCGTTCGGGCGCGTCACCACGATCGCGCCGTCGTCGTCCTTGGCCACCACGATCGGGGTGGGGACGGTGTGCGACAGGGTGCCCTTGGGCCCCTTGACCGTGACCGCGGCGCCGTCGATGGTGACGTCGACGCCGGACGGCACGGTCACCGGAATCTTGCCGATGCGTGACATATCTGGAGCCTCCCTCACCAGACGTAGGCGAGGACTTCCCCACCCACGCCCTTCTTCGTCGCCTGCTTGTCGGTCAGCAGACCGGAGGACGTGGACAGGATCGCCACGCCCAGGCCGCCGAGCACCTTGGGCAGATTGGTGGACTTCGCGTACACGCGCAGACCGGGCTTGGACACGCGACGCACGCCCGCGAGCGAACGCTCACGGTTCGGCCCGAACTTGAGGTTCAGGGTCAGCGTCTTGCCCACCTCGGCGTCAGCGACCTCCCAGGAGGCGATGTAGCCCTCCGCCTGGAGGATCTCCGCGATGTGCGACTTCAACTTCGAGAACGGCATCGACACCGACTCGTGGTACGCCGAGTTCGCGTTGCGCAACCGCGTCAACATGTCGGCGATCGGGTCTGTCATTGTCATGGGGGCCTTCGCCCTTCCTCGTCAAGGTTTCCACGGTCCTACGTCAGACGACGCAGGACCTACTGGACCTTTGACGTAGTCACTAGTTACCAGGAGCTCTTGGTCACGCCCGGCAGCTGGCCCGCCAGGGCCATCTCGCGCAGGCACACTCGGCACAGGCCGAACTTGCGGTACACCGAGTGCGGACGCCCGCAACGGTTGCACCGGGTGTAGGCACGCACCGCGAACTTCTGCTTGCGGTTGGCCTTCTGGATCAGTGCGGTCTTCGCCATGTCAGTTCTCCTGCTGGAAAGGGAAGCCGAGACGGCGGAGCAGCGAACGGCCCTCGTCGTCGGTGGTGGCCGTGGTCACGACGGTGATGTCCATACCGCGGACCCGGTCGATCTTGTCCTGGTCGATCTCGTGGAACATCGACTGCTCGTTGAGACCGAACGTGTAGTTGCCGTGGCCGTCGAACTGCTTGGGCGAGAGGCCACGGAAGTCGCGGATGCGGGGCAGCGCGAAGCTGAGCAGCCGGTCCAGGAACTCCCACATGTGGTCGCCGCGCAGCGTCACGTGCGTGCCGATCGGCTGACCCTCGCGCAGCTTGAACTGCGCGATGGACTTGCGTGCCTTCGTGACGACCGGCTTCTGTCCGCTGATCAGCGTGAGGTCGCGAACCGCGCCCTCGATCAGCTTGGAGTCGCGAGCCGCGTCGCCGACACCCATGTTGATGACGACCTTGGTCAGGCCGGCCACCTGGTGCGGGTTCGTGTGACCGAACTCCTCCTTGAGGGCGGGCGCGATGGTCTCGCGGTAGACCGCCTTCAGGCGCGGCGCGATCCTCGGCGCGCGCTCGGTCTCGGTGATCTCGGTGGTGCTCATCAGATGTCCTTACCGGAGCGCCGGGCCACGCGGACCCGCTGGGTCTTGGTGCGACCGTCGCGCTCAACCTGCTCGGTGCGGTAGCCG
>NZ_JBMDXJ010000084.1:0-18805 GCF_048594945.1 Pseudactinotalea sp.
GGTGAGGTGAGCAGCGAGGCGACCGTCGCCGTCGACGGTGTCCAGCTCCGGGTCACCAACCTCGACAAGGTGCTCTACCCGGAGACCGGGACCACCAAGGCGGACGTGCTGCGCTACTACGCGCAGATCGCCGACGTGATGGTCCCGCACTGCGCAGACCGCCCGATCACCCGCAAACGGTGGCCGAACGGCATCGAGGGCGAGATGTTCTTCCAGAAGAACCTCGGCGGCGGCACGCCGCACTGGGTCCGGCGCGCCACGCTGCACCACACGGACTCCGACAACGTCTACCCGATCGCCGATGATCGCCCCACCCTGGCATGGCTCGCGCAGATCGCCGCGCTCGAGCTGCACGTGCCCCAGTGGCGGTTCGACGCCGACGAGCGCCCGCTGCCCCCGGACCGGATCGTGTTCGACCTGGACCCGGGCCCAGGCGTCGCGCTCACCCAGGTGGCGCATGTGGCGCGCCTGGTCAAGGAGATCCTCGACCAGATGGGGCTGCCGAGCTACCCGGTGACCAGCGGCAGCAAGGGCATCCACCTGTACGCGCCGGTCGACGGCGCCTACTCCTCGGCCCAGACCTCCGCGCTCGCCAAGGAGCTGGCGCGCAGCCTCGAGGCCGATCATCGTGATCTGGTGGTCTCGGAGATGACCAAGGCCGCCCGCACCGGCCGGGTGTTCCTCGACTGGTCGCAGAACAACGCGAACAAGACCACGATCTGCCCCTACTCGCTGCGCGGCACCGCCCGCCCGCAGGTGGCCGCGCCCCGCACCTGGGCCGAGCTCGAGGATCCGCACCTGCACCAGCTCGAGCTCGAGGAGGTGCTGAGCCTGGTCGCCGATCGCGGCGATCCGATGGGGCCGATCGGGCGCCCACCGGGCGTCGGCGCCGGCACCGACCGGCTGAGCACCTACCGCGCCAAGCGCGATGCCGCGCGCACCCCGGAGCCGGTCCCGGAGGCCCACGGCAGTGACGACCTCGAGGCCACCGCCGCCAGAGCCTTCGTGATCCAGGAGCACCACGCGAGCCGGCTGCACTGGGACCTGCGGCTCGCCCGCCACGGCGTGCTGGTGAGCTGGGCACTGCCGAAGGGCGTCCCTGACGACCCGGAGTCCAATCACCTCGCCGTGCAGACCGAGGACCACCCGATGGAGTACGCCACCTTCTCGGGCACGATCCCTGCGGGCGAGTACGGCGCCGGCGAGATGAGCATCTGGGACTCCGGCACATACACCACCAGCAAGTGGCGCGACGGCAAGGAGGTGATCGCCACACTCACCGGGCGCCCGGACGGCGGGCTGGCGAACGGCCCCGGTCGGACCAGCACGATCGCCCTGATCCGCACCGGTGAGAACTGGTTGATCCACCTCATGGACCCCACTCGCCCGAAGAGGCGAGCAACGCCGTCGGGCAGTCCGCGCCCCCAGCGCGAGGTGCTTCCGAAGCCGATGATGGCCACACCCGCCACCGAGCTCCCTGACGAGCAAGGGTGGGCGTACGAGATGAAGTGGGACGGCGTGCGCGCGATCATCGAGATCGAGGGCAACCGGGTGCGCCTCATGTCACGCAGCGGTCGCGACCAGACCGCCCAGTACCCGGAGCTGGGTGTGCTACCGGGGCTGGTGGCGGCGCATCGTGCGGTGCTCGACGGCGAGATCGTCGCCCTCGACCCGCAAGGGCGCCCGAGCTTCGCACTGCTGCAACCGCGGATGCAGGCCACCCGGGAGCCGGAGATCGCGCGGGCGGCGCGGCGTCGCCCGGTGCACCTGATGCTGTTCGACGTGCTCGAGATCGAGGACACCTCGCTGGTGTCCGAGCCGTATGTCGACCGTCGCGATGCGTTGGAGGCCTTGGTCGCCGAGGAGGGCATCGTCCACGTCCCGCCGTCGAGCGAGGACGGCGCAGCCGCGATGTCCACGAGCACCGATCTGGGACTGGAAGGGCTGGTCGCGAAGCGCCGTGACTCTCGCTACTCCCCCGGCCGGCGCTCGCCGTCGTGGCTCAAGCTCAAGCACACCCGCACCCAGGAGGTGGTGGTGGTCGGGTGGCGTGAGGGTGGTGGGAGTCGCGCAGGCCGTGTGGGCTCGCTCCTGCTCGCAGTGCCCGACGGCGGAGCGTTGCGTTATGTGGGTCGCGTCGGGTCGGGCTTCACCGAGCGGGAGACGAGCGCCTGGCTCGAGAGGTTCGAGCCGCTGCGGCGATCGGAGCCGAGCGTCGCCGACGTGCCGGCGCTCGATGCGCGGGGCGCGGTGTGGCTCGACCCGGTGCAGGTGGCCGAGGTGGAGTTCGGCGAGTGGTCACCGGCCGGCCGGCTGCGCCACCCCCGGTGGCGGGGGTGGCGGCCGGACAAGTCGGTCGAGGAGATCGTGCTCGAGTGAGGGCAGCGCTCAGGCCTGCTCGGCGGACGCGGCGGCCTGGCGAGCCTTGTGGGTCTCCACGAAGTACTCGATCGTCAGCCGCCCGAGCGTGAGCACCGCAAAGCCGAGCGCCGGCAGGAACAGCAGCTGACCGATGCCGGCGAGCACGTACCCGGCGCCGCCCCCGTACTGGCCCATGCTCGCGGCGGCCGAGAAGGAGGAGATCGCGCCGAACAGCCCGTACAGCACCAGCGTGCCGGCGAGCACGATCAGCGCGATGTAGGCGGTCGAGGCGACCTTCGGGGTGGTCGGCTTGGCGAACGTGGTGTCGAACAGGCCCGGCGCGGCGGGCGGCTGCGGCTGGAACCCCTGCTGCGGGTAGCCCTGCTGCTGGTTGAACCCGGGCTGCCCGAAC
This sequence comes from Pseudactinotalea sp., assembly GCF_048594945.1. Taxonomy (NCBI): domain Bacteria; kingdom Bacillati; phylum Actinomycetota; class Actinomycetes; order Micrococcales; family Cellulomonadaceae; genus Pseudactinotalea; species Pseudactinotalea sp. Next base: position 2,774 of record NZ_JBMDXJ010000084.1, read on the forward strand.
TGTGGCTGCGGCTGCGACTGCTGGCCGAAGCCCTGCGGCGCCTGCGACTGCTGGCCGAACCCCTGCGGCGGCTGCTGCTGGGGGAACGGGCTGGGCTGCGGTGCGGATCCGCCCTGCGGCGGCTGGTACTGGCTCATACGTGCTCCTCGCATACGGGCCGAACGGGCTGTCCGGCGTGGCGGGCCGCACCGAGCCTAGGGGCAACACGCGCCGACCCCGGCCGGGTCGGCGGGGAGAACTTCCCGCTCGCCGTTGTCGCAGCGACCAACCGCTGGGTAGCGTCGCGGATGGAGACGTCGATCGACGATGGAGGACCGATGCCTGAGGGAACTGGCTTTCTGCGCACCACCGGAGATGGGCTGGAGCTGGTGCTGCGGCGCGAGCTGCTGGCCACACCCGAGGAGGTGTGGGAGTGGGTGACCGCCTCGGAGAAGCTGGAGCAGTGGATCGGCCGTTGGACCGGCGAGGGTGCCGTGGGGAACGTCGTCGAGTTCACGATGACAGCCGAGGCCAGTGCGGAGCCGGAGCGGGTGACGATCATCGACTGCGACCCACCGAGGCGCCTGCAGGTCGAGATGGAGAGCGAGGCGGGGACCTGGCAGCTGCAGCTCGACGTGCGCCCCGGCGGTGAGGAGACGGTGCTGGAGCTCAACCAGCTGATCGAGCAGGGCGACGACGTGACGTCCGTCGGTCCGGGGTGGGAGTACTACCTGGACCGGCTGATCGCGGTCCGGTCGGGTCTGGCGCCCGCGCCGTTCGACGACTATTATCCGGCGCTCGTCGGGTACTACAACGAGCTCGAGTAGAGCGACCTATCCGACGACGGCACCCGCCTCGTCGACCTCGATGCTCACCTCGGGCAGCGCCTCGTTGGCGGGTCCTCGGAGCACGTCGCCGGTCGCGAGGTCGAAGGCCGAGCCGTGGCAGGGGCAGCTGAGCTCGCCTTCGCCTGGCTCGACGGCACAACCCTGGTGAGTGCAGACGGCTGAGAAGGCATGGATCTCGCCCTCGCTGGGCTGGGTCAGCAGGAGGTCGCCGGAGGCGGCACTCGAGACCACCAGTGCGCCGCCGACCGGGATGTCGGCGATGTTCGCGAGCTCCTCGGGCTGGGCTTCGGGATCTCCGGTGGCGGGTGCTTCGCTCCCGTCTCCGCACGCGGCGAGCGCCAGCGTGAGGCTCGCTCCGCCGGCCGCCAATGCGGTCCGTCGGCTCAGGCAGGGGCGGGAGGTGCACGCGGTAGCGGTCATGGGTCCAGCCAACTGCACATCACTGCGACTTCGCTGGGAGTTGGGACGGTCGGTTCGCCACGGCTCCCGCAGAATGGACCCATGAGCGCTTCCAGCACACGCCAGGGTGAGGCCACCGCACTCCGCCGCGTCGCCGCGGTCGGGACCGCGATCTCGGCGGTCGTGCACGGCTACCTGTTCCTCGACGGCTGGTCGGTCGTGCCGGTGATCGGGCCGATGTTCGCCGTCAACGCCGTGGCCGGTGCGGTGATCGCCGTGGCCTTGATCGCGAGCGCTCACTGGGTGTGGCGGTTCCTCGCGGTGGGCTTCCATGCGGTGTCGCTGTTCGCATTGCTGTTCTCACACACTCCGCGCGGCTTCTTCGGGTTGCGTGAGGCGTTCTGGGACATCTGGCAGATCATGGCGCTGGTCAGCGAGTCGGTCGGCCTGATCGCGGCCGGCCTCGCCCTGCTCGCGTGGTGGCGCGCCCGCCGATGACCACGGCCGCGCAGCTGCGCAAGGCGGCGTTGTCGCTTCCGGAGGTCGACAGCACCGATGCCCAGCTCCCCTCGTTCTCGGTCGCAGGCCGTGTGTTCGTCTCGCTCGCGGCAGGCGGCGATCGCGTGCTGCTGCGGCTGCCGGCCGCCGATGTCGAGGCCCTTCTGGCCGAGCAACCGACCGCTGAGCGGTCCACGCGCGGCGCGTCGCTCGTCGGAGCGAGCGTCACTCTCGCTGACATCGGCGGCCAGCAGCTCAACCACTGGGTCCGGCAGGCGTGGAAGCACCGCGCACCGAAGCACCTGGCCGCTTCAGCGGAAGCGGCGGAGTCGGTTGAGCCGGGCGACGGCGACCTGCCCCGCGCCATCGGCCGCCCCGCCACCCGGGCACTCGCCCAGGCGGGCATCACGACGCTCGACGGCGTATCTCACCTCTCCGAGGCTGAGCTGAGTTCGCTGCATGGCGTGGGCCCGAAGGCGATCCGCATCCTTCAGGAGGCGATCGCCGAAGCTACTCCGCAATCCGGCGCACGAGCGGGAGGCGGGAGCGCGTGAAGGCATAGCCGCACACGGCGGACACGACCGGGATCACCGCCACGAGCGCCCACAACTGCCATGGCACCACGAATGGGAAGTCCGGCCACTGACCCTGCTGCCGCTCCCAGAGCACGACCACGCCGCCCAGTGCCATTCCCGCAAGGCCACCGAGGATCGCGCCCGTGCCTGCGATGACTACGGCCTGCGCCGCAGAGATTCGCCGGCGCGTGCGCGGCGATGCTCCCACGGCCAACAGAGTGGCCAGATCTGCCGCGATGTGCGACCCCGCTAGCCCGGTCGCGAGCCCGGTGGCGACGAGCGCCACAGCCGTCGCGGTCAGCAGTGCGACGGCCATCGGCCGATCCCGGCCGGGGTCCGGCGGATCGTCGCGCCATGTCTGGGACTGCTCGTCGATCTCGTAGAAGGCGCCGGCGATGCGGGCGACCTCGGTATCGGTCAGCGGCTGCGCGCTCACCACCAGGGCGCCACTGGTCACGGTCTCCAGGCCGATCTGCTCAGCGACCTCGGGAGAGATGATCAGGGACCCGAGTCGGTCGCTCCAATCGGCGACCACGGCGTCCGCCGTCATCATCTGCACCTCACCCGCATCCGGCGAGGCCGCATCCATCACATCGATGCGCAGATGCGCCTGACCGTCAGCCCACACAAAGAGGTCACTCGGGACCACCACCCCGCCCGAGGCCAGCGCATCAACGGCATTCGCATCCACGACCCCGAGCGCCGTCACCAGGCTCCCGTCGTCAACGATCGTCCCGAACGGGCCGCTGTGCAGGGTGACATTGCAGCGAGGGTCGGTGCGGCGCTCGGCGTCCGTGAGGTCCTCCCACGGACAGGTCAAATCGGGCGAGGGCTCCATGTCCACGTAGGCGACATCGCCCGTCGCCGGGTCCCCGGTCTTGAGCGCCGTGACCACATGCATCGCCTCGAAAGAGACCTCGGTCGCCGTCTCATCAGCGATCTCCCCGATCACCTGCGCGCCGGAGGTGGGTGTCAGCCCACGGGACAACGCGACCACGACGGTCGGCTCGGCCAACAGCGGGTCCCAAGCGTTCTGGTCGGCACGTGCTGTGCTGGCGACGTACACCATCAGCGTGCTGGCCACCGCGACGGCGGCGATCACCGCTGCAACGGCCGGTCCTGTCCGCGTCCTGTGCCGAGCAGCCTCGCGCAGGGCAAAGCGCCCCGCTACCCCGACACGGGGTGCCAGGCGCGCCAGCAGTGCCACCGCACCGCCTGCCGACAGGATGATGCCGACCTCAAGAAGGACGACACCCCCGATCAGCACGGCGGGCTGGATGATCAGCGCGCCGAGTGCGGCCGTGAGCGCGCCGAGCACGGCGACGGCGACACCCAGCCGGGCAACGCCACGACGCGGTGTCGCCTCCTCCCGCCGACCACCGAGCGTGGCCACGACGTCAGCACGCGACGCCGTCCGTGCCGGAATCCAGGCCGCTGCCAGTCCGATCAGGAGCGCGAGCGCCAGCAGCAACGCGAGCTCCCAGGTCGGCAGCACCAGGTTCGGGAGGGCCGATTGCGTGTGCGCCAGCACGAGATAGGTGACGACGCCCCCGAGCAGTCCAAGAGCGATACCGATGACGCCGCCGGCCAGCGCGGTGACGACCCCGCTCGCCAGCACGATCCGCCGAAGCTCGCGCGGCGCACCACCATGCGCCGCGATCTGCGCCAGATACCGAGCTTGGCGCCGCGCGCCGACGGCGAAGGCGGGGCCGATCAGCAGCACGACCTCGATGAGTAGCAGCGCCGCGATACCGCCGATGTACGCGGTCATTCGGAGGTCGTCCTCGTTCACGCCGTTGAACGGCACCGCGCTCGCGGGTGGCGGGTCGAGGAGCACATCTCGGCTCGTGACCAGGAAGCCGGACTCATTCAGTTCCAGCACCTGCTCCCAGGTCACGGGCTGGTCTCCCGCGACGAACCAGAGCCGGTGGTCGTACTCGACGGAAGGCAAGGTTCCCGGCGCCAGGTAGAGGTACTGGGAGTCGGGTTCCGTGACAGCGAACGAGAGAGTCTGGAGGTCCGCGCTTGTACCCACGATCTCGACCGCGATGGTGTTCTCGCCCACGACGACCTCGAGCGAGTCACCGATGCCACCGAACGCCGCGACCAACGGTTCGCCGATGAGCGCCTCGCCTGGCGAGGTAGGAAGCCGCCCCGCCGTCGCCTCGACGACGCCGGGAAGTGCGCTCAGGTCGACCTCGCGCACGTTCCAGCGCCGTGCTGTGTCTGGTGTCGTCAGCACTCCGACGGTGTCGGTCACCTCCACGAGATCGGAACCGAAGGCGGCATCGAGTAGAGCCTGGTGGTCCGGAGGATCGACGGGCTCGCCCATGCAACTCATCTGCGAACCCTCGATGTTCTGGACCATTCCCTCGCCACACGCCGTGGCCTCGAGGCGAGCCTGAACGCTCGTTCCGAGCTCGGCGCCCGCAATCGTCGCCAGCGTCGGATACGAGGAGCCCAAGACCGTGATCAGCGTCGTTCCCGCCAGCAGCGGCAGCGCGACCATCGCGACGACGAGCGCAGTCCGAGCCTTGTTCCTGCCGGCGTCGCGCCAGGCGATCCGCAATGCGACGCGCCATCGCGCCCACCAGCGGCTCACCTCACGCTCCCGCGGAAGCGTCGGCGAGCAGTCCCTCGGGCTCGTCGGTTCCGGTGGAGTCGACGACCTTGCCGTCGCGGAGAAACACCGTGCGGTCGGCCCAGGCCGCGAACCGCGGTTCGTGAGTCACGAGCAAGCCGGCGGCACCGGCGTCGACCCGGGCACGCAGCACCCGCATGACCGCCTCGCCGGTGACCGAGTCGAGCGCACCGGTCGGTTCGTCGGCGAGCACGAGCCGGCGCGGCCCCACCAGCGCACGGGCGATCGCGCCGCGCTGCTGCTGTCCGCCCGAGAGCTCGTCGGGAAACCTGCGCGCCTGCTTCTCCAATCCCACCTCGGCGAGCGCAGACCTGGCCTCCTTGCGCGCCTGACGCAACGAAACGCCGTCGAGCTCACGAGGGAGCGAGACGTTCTCCGCCGCGGTGAGCGCGGGGATGAGGTTGAAGTCCTGGAACACGTAACCGATCCGCTTGCGGCGCAGCCCGGCGCGGCCCTTGGCGTCCATCTCGGAGATCACGTCGCCCGCGATCGTCACACTGCCGGACGTCGGCGTGTCCAGACCACCGGCCACGTTGAGCAGCGTCGACTTGCCCGATCCGGACGGCCCCATCACGGCAACCAGCTCGCCCAGGCGCACGGTGAGGTCGACGCCGTCGAGCGCGACGACCTCCCGTGCGCCTGAACCGTGGACCCTGCGCACGCCCTCCACCGGGAGCAGGATCGGATCGCTCATCGGGAGATCTCCCGATCACTGCGATCCGCGGTCGTCTGGTCAGCATCGACGTCCGACGACGGCGTGATCACCGCCCGAGCGACGCTGGCCTCGATGTGGTCGAGCCAGCGCACCTCCGCCTCGGCGGTGAACGTGTGGTGGTCGAGCACGAGCGACCACGCCAGCTCCGGACGGGTGATCCGGTCCCCCAGCGACGGAACTTGGGCCTTCAGCCTGGTGAAGTCCCGCATCGCGCGCATCGTCTCGGACCGCTGCGCCTGCACGATGTCGCGCACGTCCACACCGACAGCACTGACGGCGAGCGCGAGCTTGATGACGAGCTCGTCGCGCCCGGTGTCCCCCCGCGACACCGGGGTGGACCACCAAGCGCTCGCCTGCTCCCGCCCGGCCGGAGTCGACTCGAAGCGATCGACGTCGTCAGCGGAATCCTCGATCCTGACGACCAGGCCGTCACGCTCAAGCCGCTGGACCGTGGAGTACACCTGGCCGATGTTGATCGGCCAGGAACCGCCCGTGCGCGCCTCGAACTCCTTGCGCAGCCGATACACGCCCATCGGCTCTTCCGCCAGCAACGCCAGCAGACCGTGCTTGACCGACATCCCGCACCTCCCTCGGTTACCGGGTAACCATACCAGTTACCCGGTAACCAGGGGCGCGAGTGCGGCACGTTGCGTCAGTGCGGGTCTGCGCCGTCTTCGCTTGCCTGTGCCACGCAGAACTCGTTGCCTTCGGGATCGGCCAGCGTGACCCATCGGAAGCCCTCCTCACCGCGGCGCGCCACGAGCGTGGCGCCGTCTCCGAGGAGCCGGTCGACCTCGGCGTCGAGGTCGGTCGCCGTCAGGTCGAGGTGCACCCGGTTCTTGCCGGGCGTCGGCTCCTCGACCTTCTGGAACGCGAGCAGGACGACCCCGCCCGTCACGATCACGAACCAGCCGTCGTTGGTCTCGGTGACCTCGGCGCCGGTCTGCTCTGCCCACCATCGGGCGAGGGGCTCCGGGTCGGTCGAATCCGTGGTGATCATGCCAAGGGTGAGTGTCATGCACGTCAGGTTAGTGACCCGCACCGACAGCGCGCAGACGTCACCGACCCCACCCGTGCAGCGGCTACCGCTCCCGCTCGGGGAACATTCCCTCCGCACGGATCCGGCCATTGAGCTCGCGTAGGTACGCCTCGTCCTCGCCGTCGACCGGGACCTCGCGGCCCAACCACGCCGACAGGTGCGCGGCGTTGGCGAGCTTGACCCCGTTGATGCCGTCAGAGCCGGGCGCGATCAGGGGCTCGCCGGTGAGGATGTTCGCCGCGAAGTTGCGCAGGACCTCCTTGTGCTGACCGCCCCACTGCGACTCGAACTCCAGCGTCTCGGTGGTGCTCTCGTAGAGCTGGCTGCCGCCGGTGACCACGCCGAACACCTGCTCGAGCGGCACGGAGGCGGAGATCTCCTGCTCGGGCTTGTCGAGCCGGGTCACGGTGGCCGTGGCCGACCCCTCGACCACGATCTTGCCCTGGTCGCCGAGGATCTCGAACCGGTCGGTGCCGATGAGGTCGTGCGTGGCGGTGATGAAGGATCCGGTGACGCCGTTGCCGTAGTCGGCGAGGATCGTCGCCTCGTCCTCGACGGCGATCTCGCGCCGGAAGCCGAAACCGAGCTTGGCGGTCACACTCTGCGGCATGCCGCAGATCCACTGCCACAGATCCAGCTGGTGCGGCGACTGGTTGACGAGCACGCCGCCGCCCTCGCCACCCCAGGTCGCGCGCCAGGCGCTCTGCTCGTAGTACACCTGCGGCCGGTACCAGGTGGTGATGATCCAGCTGGAGCGTCGGATCGCGCCGATCTCACCGGCGTCGACGATCTCCTTGATGCGCCGGTACAGCGGGTTGGTGCGCTGGTTGAACATGATCGCGTAGGTGAGGTCGGGGTGTGACGCGGCGACCTCGTTCATCTCGCGCACCTGGGCCGCGTACACGCCAGCCGGCTTCTCTGCGAGCGCATGCAGCCCGCTCTCCAGGGCAGCGATCACTACCTCCGGGTGCAGGTAGTGCGGCACGGTGGCGACCACGGCGTCGATGTCACCGCTGGCGATCAGCGCCCGATAGTCGGTGTGGAACGGCACGCCGTACTCCTGCGCCGCCGCACGCTTGCTCTCGTCGATGTCGCAGACGGCGCCCAGCACCATCCCCTCGACCTCGCCCGCGCCGATCGCCCGCGCGTACCCGCCGCCCTGCACCCCGTGTCCGACGATCCCGAGCCGTACTGGTCCCTGCTGTGTCATCTCGACCTCCTGCCGTCAGGTTAGGCGTGACCGGGAGCCGGTCCGACCCGTTGCCAGACCTTGCAGCGGTACCCATGTCGCGCGCACCCCTGGGGTGCCAGGATGAGGCCATGATCGTCGTGACCACGAACTCCGTACCCGGCTACCGCATCGACGCTGTCCTCGGCGAGGTGATGGGGATGACCGTGCGCAGCGCCAACATCGGCCAGAACATCGTCGCGAGCTTCCGCTCCATCGGCGGTGGCGAGGTCAACGAGTACACCCACCTCGTGTACGCCTCCCGCGAGGAGGTCATGGCGCGGATGGTGCAGCAGGCCGAGCAGCGCGGCGCCAACGCCGTGATCGCGATGCGGTTCGACACCGGCGACATCGCGCAGGCCTTCAGCGAGGTCTGCGCCTACGGGACCGCCGTCGTCGTCTCGCCGATCGAGGAAGGTGAGGAGGGCGCCACGAAGCAGTCCGCCGAGCAGGCGAAGAATCCCCAGCCCACCCCGCAGCCGACCCCGCCACCGACGGACGCCCCTGCCCAGCCCGCCTACGGTGGACAGGCATCGTTCCCGCAGCAGGGGCAGCCCCCGGCTGCCGGCTATGGCGCCCAGCCCTTCCCGCCCCAGCAGCAGCCGGGGTACGGCCAGCCGCAGCCAGGTCAGCAGCCCGGGTACGGCCAACAGCCCGGGTACGGCCAACAGCCCGGTTACGGACAGCCCGGGTATCCGCAGGGCTGAGCAGTGCGTCCCTAGGCCAAGCATGCCGACATCGGCCGTGCCGACCGAGGTCGAGCACGCCGTCGCCGATCTGGTCGGTGACGCCGAGGCGCGCACGCCGCTCGGTGGGATGTCGGGCCGCGTCGTGCTCGCCGTGCGCGGGCGGCGGGACGTCGTCGTCAAGGGACCCGTCCAGGCATCTGAGGCGGCAGTGGCGGGCGCACTCGGCGCTCGGCTGCGACGTCACGGAGTCCCGGTCCCGGTGCCGCTTGATGTGGTCAGCACGGCCACGCAGGGAACCTGGCTGGTGCTCGAATACCTGCCAGACCCGCTGCCACGGCATCGGTGGGGCGCCGATCCTGCGGCGCTGGCGCTGCTGAGCCGACTGCACCACGTCCCGGCTCGCGTGCTCGACACGTTGACCGGGCGGTACCTGCCACGGTGGGACGACGAGATGACCGTCGCCGCCTCCGCGGTGGTCGAGCTCGGGGCGCACGAGGGCCTGTTGCGGCGGCTTCAGGAGCGCTGGCGGGCGGCCACGGCGGCCGGCCGCGTGGTCTCGGGCGACCCGAACCCGCTGAACTGGAGGCTGAGCGGCGACGGCGAACCCATCCTGCTGGACTGGGAACGCCTCACGCTGGCATCGCCCGCCCTCGATCTGGCGATCATGCTCCCGGGGCTGCCCACGCCGAGCCAGGCGACAGCGATCGCTCGAGCCTACGAGCGCGCCGGGGGTGATGTCGTCGACGGCACGGAGGTGCTGGTGGCGAAGGTGTTCACGGTGCTCGAGCTTGCGGCCGCCGCCACACCAGGTTCCGCCGCGTTCGACGCGGTGCGCGGAGTGGCACCCGACCTGTCGAGATGGATGGGCGACGCGTTCGGCTGACTGTGTCGCGACCGAGCCTTTCGTTGCATTGGCAACGGAAATCGAGCATTCAGGTCACGGGAACGCATCGATCCGGTGTCGACTCTGTGACGATCGACCCATCGGTGCGCGGCGGTCCCTACCGTTCCCGGCATGGACACCACACGCACCAGGCTCGCGATCGCGGCCGCCGCACTCACCCTGCTTGCGCTCGCAGGCTGCTCCAGCAGCGGTGCCGGGGGCTCTGCCGACGCCGACTACGCAGCCGGTGACGGCGGAGGTGACAGCGCCGAGGGGGCCGGCGCCGACACGAAGGTGCCGATGAGCCCCGCCGACGTGACCGAGCGACAGGTGATCATCACGGCGAACGCCGCGGTGCTCCTCGACGATCCCCGCGCCGGCGCCGTCGAGGTCGCCGCGCTGGCCGCCGCGACCGGGGGCCACGTCGAGTCCCGCGAGGAGTACGCCGGCACCGGTGAGCAGGATCCCGGCTTCGCCTCGCTGGTCCTGCGCATCCCATCCACCGAGCTGACCGGGGTGATCGAGGACCTGGCCGACGTCGGCGACGTCCAGTCGGTCTCGCAGTCCGAGGAGGACGTCACCAGCACCGTCGTCGACCTGGACGCCCGGATCGCGGCGCTCGAGACCTCGACCGAGCGACTGCTGGCGATCATGGCGAACGCCGACGACACCTCCGACCTGCTCGCCACCGAGAAGACCCTCAGCGAACGCCAGGCGGACCTCGAAGCACTGCAGTCCCAGCGCGACGCCCTGGCGAACCGGGTAGCGATGTCCACACTCACGGTCTCGCTCGAGAGCGTGCCGCCCACGTCGGCGCAGGCACGCGGTGGCTTCATCGGCGGTCTCGAGAGCGGATGGAACGCGCTGGTGTCCTTCATCAGCACGGCGCTGGTCGTGATCGGGGCATTGCTGCCCTGGATCGTTGCCCTCGGGGTGCCGGCAGCGATCGTCCTCGGGATCGTGCGGCGCCGACGCAGCGCGACGGTAGAAGCGCCGCCAGCCGCCTGAGCTCAGGTTCGACGGCGCCGCGCCACCTGCCGGAGCGCGATGCCGAGGCCTAGGGCGAGCGCCGCGATCAGCAGCCCTACCAGGACGCCGGAGACCCCGGTGTCCGGCATGCCGGGACGCTGACCGGACCCGCCGGCACCGGGCTGTCCGTCGTCGGTCGAGTCGCCATCGGCGCCCCCGTCACCGCCACCGGCGCCGTCGTCACCGTCGTCCGCGCCGCTGACCACCAGCCGGTTGACGACCGAGTCGTGCACGGCGCCGTGCGGGTCGGTGGCACGGACGTACCAGCCGTACTCCCCCGGCGTCGTCAGCGTCCAGGTCGCGCTGGCGACGCTGCCGGAGACCAGCATCGGGGCAAGCCGCGACCCCGCCTGCACGGGACCGACCGACGCCGCTTCGACCTGCTCCACCGAGGCGATCGTGTTCTCGGTCAGCACCTCGGCCTCGAAAGCGTCCGAGCTCAGGGTCCGGACCCGCGGCTCGATGCCAAGGTCGGCGTAGGAGACGTCGAACTCCTGATACATGTACGGGTCGTCGGCGGGCCCGAGCAGGCTCGGGTCGTCGGAGTTGTACCGCTCGAGCGAGGGCGAGTAGGTGCGGACCATCATGCGAGCGTCGTCGTTGTCGAAGTGCAGCAGCCGCAGATAGCCGAGGCCGCCCTCCGGCAGCCCCTGGTAGTCGAACAGCATCGCGTACACCGAGCGGTCGTCAACCCCGTCGCCGTCGTCGTCGAAGGTGTCCACCCGGGTGAAGGCATCGTGATAGTGCCCCGAGAGCACCATCCGCACGTTCGGGTTGGGCGCCACGACCTCGTCGAGGATCTGCTGCGGGATCGGCCCGAGCCCGCCGGTGGTGAGCATGTACTCGTGCAGGTTGATCATCGCCACCCGGTCCGGGTACTGCGCGAGCACGTCGTTCATCCAGGCGATCGCCGCCTCACCCGGGTCCCACCCCATGGAGAGCATGAGGAAGTCGATCCCGCCGGCCGAGATCAGGTCGTAGTGGCCGCGGTTGTCCTGGAAGCTGCCGCCGTACCAGGGGTTGCCGGCGTACCTGGCCTCCCCGAAGTACGAGCTGTACACCGAGTAGTCGGCAAGCTGGTTGCCCACGTCGTGATTGCCGGCCAGCACCCCGTACGGCAGCCCGGCGTCGTCGAATCGCGCGTACTGGGGTGACGCGTTCTCCCACTGGTAGGGCTGGTCGTAGTCGTCCACGATGTCGCCGGTGTGGATCACGTAGCGCAGATCGAGGTCGTCACGCCGGTCCAGGAAGTAGTCGTGGATCGCGACCTGATGGTCGTAGAACTCCTCGTTGTAGTACTGGGTGTCCGACTCCCACCCGATCGTGAAGTCGTACTCCGAGCGCGGCACGTCATCGGGGTGGCCACCGGTCACCTGCGTGTCGCGGTCCGACTGTGCCGCGCCGACGTACCCCTCCGAGTGCTGCACGAGCGCGGTGATCACGCCGTCGCGGGCGTGCTCGGCCGCCGATACGGTCCCGTTGAGCTTGAGCTCCTCGTCCGTGCCGACGGTCCGGTCGACCTCGACCCAGCGCTCGCCGTCGGCCGCGAGCGCGTACAGGATCACGTCCGCGCCGGTGTTGGCGGTCCCCTGCCACGTGAGCCGCACGCGCGCGTCCGCTCCGGCGTCGGCAGGGACGTCGATCTCGAACTGCTGGTACGGGAAGGCCTCTGCCGAGGTCACATCCTGCAGCCCGGCGATGCCGCTGCGGTCGAGGTCGAGCGCGTCGGCGACGGTTCCCGCCGTCGAGCTGATCTCGTCGTCGTCGGCCGTGAACCGGTGCCCCTCGTAGAACGCGACGTCGAGCTCGTCCCCGGTCGGGTCCTCCACGCGTGCCTGCAGCGCGATCTCGCCCGGGTCCACCACCGCTCCATCGGCCGGGTCGAACCACACCGAGTCCGGCATCTCCTCGGGCACGAGGAAGGTGGTACGGCTCGTGGCCGTGTTGCCGGCCTGGTCGGTCGCGACCACCTCCAGGACGTGCTCGCCCGCGGCGAGCTCCACCGACGACGTCGCCTCACCCAGCTCGATCGCCTCGCCGTCGAGCGTGGCGGCCACCTCGGCCACGCCCGAGGTCGCGTCACCGACCTCGGCGTCCAGCACGATCTCGCCCTGGTAGGTCTCGCCGTCGATGATCGACGGCGTGACCTCCGGGGGCGTGTTGTCCACCAGTACCGTGGCACTCGCCTCGTGCTCACCGTCGACGGCGGAGATCACATGCTCGCCGTCGCTCACCTCGGTGGTGTCCCAGGTGAAGGTTCGGCCGGTGTAGGCGTCCTCAGGAATCGTGAAGGTCGAGTCGTAGAAGTCGTTCTTTCCGGCACTGTCGCCCATCTGGATGAGCTGCGTCGGGTCGTCGTAGCCCTCCGGGGTCAGCGTGCGACCGTCGGGGAGCACCAGCCGCATCGCGGAGATCACGAAGTCGTCGTTGTTCTCGGCCTCGTCGATCCACGGCCCGGCCTTGGTCCCGGCCCAGATCGAGACCGTCAGCGGTTCCCGTGGCTGCAGGTACTCCAGCGCGACCGGGGTCGAGTGGGTGACGGTTGCGGCGTAGCTGCCCTGGTCGAAGATCAGCAGCACGTCCTCCCCCACGCGCACGCCGTTGCGGAAGTAGAAGTCGGTCTGCGACTCGGCGAACACGAACACCGGCGGCGCCTCCAACGAGGGCTCGCTGTCCACGTGGCTGCCGTCGATCGCGAGCTCGAGGGTGGCGGGGTAGGCGTCGGCGCCGGCGGTCACCTCGACCGTGCCGGACAGCACGTCGCCGTCGTCGACGCCGAGCCGCAGCGGGTCGCTCGAGCGCCCCGCGATCGGGACCTGCACCTCGTCGGTGCTGACCACCTGGGCGCCGTCCGAGACCAGGAACCGGTAGGCGTACCAGTCCTTGCCGATCAGGTCCGCCGCCACCACGGTGTGCCGGTAGCGGTCAGGGGTCGCCGGGTCCCTGGTGAGGTTGACAGTCGTCACGCCACCGTCCACGTCGTTGCGCAGCTCGAGCGTGACGGTCCGCACCTGCACGTCGTCGGTGATCGCGGCCTCGATCACGAAGTCGCTCACAGGGTCGATCTCACCCGAGGTGAGATCGGAGATCACCGGCGCTGCGCCGTCGGGCACCGGAATCATCAGGCCGGCCGCGACCTGGTCGGCCTGCACCCGGCCTGGTGAGGGGTCCGATCCGACCGCGACGATCTCCTGCAGCGTGAGGTCGCTGCTGACCCGGTACCGGATGCTGCGGTCGGCCGCGACGTCGCTCGCGCCCGCCATGTTGTAGTAGGCGCGGTTGAGGTCGAAGCCGGTGTTGGTGCGGATCGCGACCCCGCGGGGTGACCCGTTCGCCATGCCGGCGGTGAACGTCTCCAGCAGATCCTCGCCCAGCACGAGATCACTGCCGAAGTGCGCGTTGAACTCCGCGGCGCCCAGGTCGTCGTTCTGGCCGTTCTTCACCCACACCACCACGGTCTGGCCGGGCGCGAGCACGGCGGTGCTCGGCACCAGGGGCCAGTGCGCCTCGTTCGTGTTGACCTGCTCATCCTGCGGGTACAGGTAGATCAGGGAGTAATCGGACAGATCGATCGGCTCGCTGGTGGCATTGAAGATCTCGATGAACTCGTAACCGTCGGCGGTCCCGACGTTGGTGCTGTCCGGCAGCACCTCGGTGATCTGCAGCGGCGCGGTGACCACATCGGGGTCCGGCTCCAGCTCGGGTTCCGGCTCCGGCTCCGGCTCGGGTTCCGGGTCGGCCGGGATGAGCTGATCGGCGGCGACGGTGCCCGGCGTCGGAACGGCCGACCCGGCGAGCAGCGGCGCGCCGCCGGGAGCTGCGGGCACCTGGAAGTGCGCGGCCAGGTCTGGGCCCACTGAGCCGGAAGGGTAGAAGGACCACCCGAGGATCGCGTCGCCGTCGAGGATACGGACGCCGCGAGCGCCGCCGTTGGCCATGCCCGGCTGGCCGGTGATCCGGGCGACCGTCACCTCGGGTGCGATGCCGTGGTGGGCGCGGAACTGCTCCACGGTGTAGCCGTAGGAGTCCACGGAAGCGTCGTCGGTGGTGTAGCTCAGCCACAGCACGGCAGTGTCGCCCGCCGCCAGCGTGACCGGCTCTTCGGGAGCGAGCGGGACGTCCCTCGCGGTGTCGTCGCTGTCCACGTAGGTGTAGGCCAGGGACAGGCCGTCCGGCCCGATCGTGGCGTCGCTGTCGGTGGCGTTGTGGACCTCGATGTACTCGACGTGGTCGGCACCCACGTTGTCGGCCACGATCTCGGAGACGAACACCGACTCCCCGGGCGCGGCGTGAGCGGCGGGGGTCGCGGCGAGCAGAGTCCCTGCCATCGCAGCGACGGTGGTGAGCGCGAGGGCGCGAGTGAGGCGTCGTTGAGCGGGCACGCGAGCAACCTTCGAGTCGGGTCGAGGACCCGGGTCACGCTAGGGAGCAGCGGCCAACGCGAGGTAACGACGCGGTGACTCGGATGCGATCAGGAGGCGACCGCCGATCCGAGGGCGCAGCGTCATCGGTCGCTCAGCCGCACCACGATCAAGTGAATCGCGTGAATCACTCCGAGGGCGACCGCCGCCCAGCACGTCATCAGCATCATCGCGCCTGCTGTATCGAGCTCGGGGACGTGTCTGCTCCCTGCGCCGACGCGGCTGATCAACATGACCGCCCCGGCGATGCCGATCAGCGCGATCGTGATCGGGATGCCCACCGGCGTGATGGGTCGCACCGAGGCGATCGCAGCGAGCAGCACGAGCACCCCGATGAGGGTCAGCGACGCGAGTGCGAGCCCGGCGCCGTAGCGGCTTCCGAGCATCTCCCACAACGTCGGGTAGTCGATGCTGAGGTTCTCGTCCTCATAGTCGGCGTAGAGCTGCCCACCGCTCAGGGCAGCGACCACGAGGGCGAGCCCCCCGTAGAGGCCGCGGTAGCTCGGCAGGCTGCTGGCGGTGGACGAGGGCGATGATGACATTCGGCTTGCTCTCCGGTGGGTGGGTACCTCTGAGATCCCGAGCCTGCCGGACGCCGGTTTCACTCGCCTTTCATCGACCGCCGCGCTGCGCGATCAGGGCAGCTCGCTCCCGCCCGGCGCCGTCAGACCAGATTCGTAGCTGAGAACCACCAGCTGTGCCCGGTCGCGTGCGCCGAGCTTGGCCAACAGCCTGCTCACGTAGGTGCGGGCGGTGGCTGGGCTGATGAACAGGCTCGCTCCGATCTCGGCGTTGGACTCACCACTGCCCACCCGGGCCAAGACCTCGCGCTCGCGCTCGGTGAGACCGTCGAGCAGCTCGGGCCGCACCCGCGTGCCGAGCCGTGCACCGAGCTGTCCGAGGACCTTCGTGGTGATCGCCGGCGAGAGCAGCGACTCCCCCGACGCCACCACCCTGATCGCCGACCGCAGGTCATCGGGGGTCACGTCCTTGAGCAGGTATCCGGCCGCGCCCGCACGAACGGCGGCGAGCACGTTCTCGTCCTCGTCGAAGGTCGTGAGCACCACCACGCGCACGTCCGCCAGGTC
>NZ_JBMDXJ010000085.1:0-36171 GCF_048594945.1 Pseudactinotalea sp.
CGCCACGAACACGACCATCACGGCGACGGCTGCCAACCCGGCCGCCGCTGTGTGTCGCGCGACCGGCGCCGGGAGCCTGCGGCCGGTACGGCGCCGTGGCAGCGCGGTCAGCACCCACAGCAGCGGGCCGATGACCAGCAGCAGCGCCGAGGCCACGGCGGTCCAGATCAGCATGTCGCCGTCGGCATACCAGCGCGGGCGGGGCAGCGGCTGCGCCTCGTACGCCTGCACAGGCTGGTCGCCCGCGATCCGTGGCTCGGCACCGCCGCTGTCCGGGAGGCCGAGGGTCCAGGACGCCAGGACGTCGGTGAACCCGGGCGCCAGCGCCTGATCGATCCGGATGCCGTGGTTGGCGCCGGCGAAGTAGCGCAGCGTGTAGGCGTCGTTGCCGTTCGACGCCATGTCCGCGATCACCTGCTGCGGCCCCTGGATCAGCGGCATCGAGGTGTCGCCCGTGCCGTACGTCATCAGCACCGGTTGCCTCAGCTGTCGCTGCCAGGGTGAGACGTCGAAGTCCGCGTACTCGAAGCCTCCACCGGGGATGTTCGCTCCGGTGGCGCGCGGGATCGCGCGGAACACCGGCCATGGCACGTGCGTGTTGCGCAGGTAGCTGTCCATCGCGAAGGCCCCCTGCTCGCGCGGCGGCACCACCGGCGCCGACACCAGGATCAGGAACGCGACGTCCGGCTGCAGCACCGCAGCCACGGGCGAGATCCACGCCCCCTCGCTCTCCCCGTAGATCCCCACCCTGGCCGGATCCACCCCCGGCGTGGCCGCGAGCACATCCCACGAGAGCAGGTAGTCGCGCGCCATCGCCACGTAGTCGCGAGAGGACGTGGTGTAGGTGTCCATCCGCTTCGCGGGCACCAGCACGTACACCCCTGCGCTGGCGAGCGCCTGCGCCTGATCCTCGAAGTTCGTGTGCCCCGCCGTGCCGGCACCGTGCATGAACAACATTCCCGGCTGCCCGTCGGGCGCCCCGACCGGCGCCGTGAGACGGGCCGTGACCACCGCGCCGTCGAGCTCGATCTCCATGTCGGTGACCGTCGTCTCGTAGGTTCCGATCGGCGTCGTCGGCTCCGTGGTGGTGATCGCCACGTCGGTGGAAGCCACCGTGAGCGGGTCGGCGAGCGGCTCGGGGTCCCACCGCGGCCCCGCGATCGACCCGATCAGACCGAGCAGGAGGATCGTGCCCAGCACAGCGAGCACGAACCGGGCCTTCACATATCTCAGCGTAAGCCTCCCGCCGCCTCCCCCTGACCACGCCCGTGATGCGCAGTTGAGTCGGGGACGCTCGCGCTCTCGGCGGCTGCTGTTGACGGCCCGCTCGATGCGCTCGCGCGATCTGGCATGAGCAGCGCCGGTCAGAAACCGAGCTTGCGGAGCTGCTTCGGGTCGCGCTGCCACTCCTTGGCGATCCTCACGTGCAGGTCGAGGTAGACCGCCGCACCGAGGAGTGCCTCGATGCCCTTCCTGGCACGTGTCCCGATGTCGCGGAGCCGGGAGCCACCCGCCCCGATGATGATGGCTTTCTGGCTGTCGCGTTCCACGTACACCTCGGCGCGCACGTCGAGCAGGCGCCGGCCGTCGCGGCGCGGCTGGTCACGCTCGACGATCTCCTCCACCACCACCGCGAGCGAGTGCGGCAGCTCCTCCCGCACTCCTTCGAGCGCTGCTTCGCGGATCAGTTCGGCGACCATGATGTGGTCGGGCTCATCGGTCAGCTCGCCGTCGGGATACATCTGCGGCCCCTCGGGCACGTGGCTGAGCAGCACCTCCACGAGCACGTCGAGCTGGAAGTCGCCCTTCGCGGAGACCGGGACGACGTCGGCCCATTCGCCCAGTGCGGCGACCTCGAGCAGGTGCTCCATCAGTCGTTCCTTGCCGACGGCGTCGGCCTTGGTTGCGACCGCGACCACCGGTGTACGGGACTCTCGCAACTCCTGGGCGATGTACCGGTCACCCGGGCCCACCTTCTGGTCGGCCGGCAGGCAGAACACGACGACGTCCACCTCGGCGAGTGTGCCGCGGACCAGCTCGTTGAGCCGCTCACCCAGCAGTGTCCGCGGTCGGTGCAGGCCGGGCGTGTCGACCAGCACCAGCTGGCCCTTCGGCCGGTTCACCACGCCGCGCACGGCCCGGCGAGTGGTCTGCGGACGCGTCGAGGTGATGGCGACCTTCAGACCGACGAGCGCGTTGGTCAGCGTGGACTTGCCGGCATTCGGGCGGCCGACCACGCACACGAAACCTGCGCGGAACTCGCTGCTCAGGTGACCCTCCGCCGTCATCGACTCGCCTCCTGCTCAGCCTCGACCGGGGCGCGACTGACCCTGATCGTATCGATGCGGCGCCGCCGGCCGGCGGCGTTCACGGCCGTCAGCTCCAGGTCGTGCGTCACCGCGTGAGCACCTTCGATCGGGACCTTGCCCAACGCCTTGGCGAGCAAGCCCGCGACCGTGTCGACGTCGTCGTCCTCGATCGGGATCTCGAACAGGTCACCGAGCTCGTCGAGCGGCAGCCGCGCCGGTACGAGGTAGCCGCCCTCACCGTCCTCACGGATCTCCGGCTCGCTGCGGTCGTGCTCGTCGGTCAGGTCGCCCACCAGCTCCTCGAGGATGTCCTCGATGGTGACGATGCCGGCCACACCACCCCACTCGTCGAACGCCACCGCGATGTGGATGCCGGAGGCGCGCATCTGCTCGAGCAGGTCGTCGAGCGGCTTGGTCTCCGGGACCAGGACCGGTGCCCGGAGCACTGCCTCCACACGCTCCTGCTCACGCTCGGGTCGGTTGAGCGTGTATCGCAGCAGGTCCTTGAGATACAGGACGCCACGCATGTCGTCGACGCTCTCCCCCACCACCGGCACGCGCGAGAAGCCGGACCGCACGAACAGGTTGCGCGCCTTCGCGAGCGTGGTGCCCGCGGACAGGCACACCATGTCGGTCCGGGGCACCATCACCTCGCGCACGATCGTGGAGCCGAGCTCGAACACCGACTGGAGCATCTCGCGCTCGTCGTCGTCGATCTGCTCGCTCTCGCTCACACGGTCGACCATCTGGCGCAGTTCCTCCTCGTCGACCGCGCGCTGCTCGCCGGCGGTGCGGCCGGCCCGTTCGCTCAGCCGCCCGAACAGGTGGGCGAGGGGGGCGGTCGCGCGGACCAGTGCCAGCATCAGCGGCCCCACGGTCGCGAGCACCGACACCGGGTTCGTGCGGCCCACCCGACGAGGGCTGGCTCCGACGACGATCATCATGATCAGCGCCGCCAGCAGGATCGAGCCGCCCAGCACCTGCCACCAGGTCTCGAGCAGACCCACGAGCACGAGAGTCAGACAGACCGCACCGGTCATCTGCGCCAGCACCAGCAGGTAGTTGGTCACGCGCGTAGCGGGGCCGGGGTCCTCGGCGACGGCCACGACGGCGGCCTTGCCACGCCCCTCCGCCTCGTGGGCGGCTGCGCGGGTGATGGTGCGCGCTGCCTCCTCGCCCGCCGACAGCACCGCGCCCAACGCGATCGAGGCCAGGGCGAGGATCAGCAAGGGGCTGATCGGGACGCCGTCGGCCGGGCCGGTGGTGGCAGCGAGAACGGGTAAACCGCTCATCTGTTCGCGAGGAAGGTGAGCAGGAGCTGGCGCTGCAGCGCGAACATCTCCTTCTCCTCCTCGGGCTCGGCGTGGTCGAAGCCGAGCAGGTGCAGGATCCCGTGGGTGGTGAGCAGGAGCATCTCCTCCTCGGGCGAGTGGCCGGCCGCCCGCGCCTGCGTGACCGCGACGTCCGGGCAGACCACGATCGAACCGAGGATGCCCTCCTCGCTCGGGTCATCCACATCGCCCGGGCGGAGCTCGTCCATGGGGAACGAGAGGACGTCCGTGGGTCCTTCCTCGTCCATCCAGCGCACGTGCAGTTCGGCCATCACCTCGGTGCTGACGAACCGGATCTCCAGCTCGGCCTGCGGGTGCACGTGCATCTCGTCGAGCACGTAGGTGGCGAGATCGCTGAACTCCACCTCGTCGAGCTCGTAGCCCGACTCGTTCGTGACGTCGGTGCTCACCGCTGGTTCCGCCCGGGTCGTTCTTCGCGCCGTGATCGGTGCGGCCGGCCGTCGGCACCGCGCTGGGTGGTGTCCCAGCGGTCGTAGGCGTCGATGATGTCCGCCACCAGGCGGTGCCGCACCACGTCCGCGCTGGTGAGCCGGCAGAACTTGACGTCCTCGATCTCGGTGAGGATCTCCTGCACCACCCGCAGACCCGACTGGGTGCCGCCGGGCAGGTCCACCTGGGTCACGTCGCCCGTGACCACGACCTTGCTCTCGAAGCCGAGCCGGGTGAGGAACATCTTCATCTGCTCGGGCGAGGTGTTCTGGGCCTCGTCGAGGATGATGAAGGCGTTGTTCAGGGTTCGCCCGCGCATGTACGCGAGCGGCGCCACCTCGATCGTGCCGGCGGCCATCAGACGCGGGATCGAGTCGGGGTCGAGCATGTCGTGCAGCGCGTCGTAGAGGGGGCGCAGGTACGGGTCGATCTTGTCGTTGAGCGTGCCGGGCAGGAAGCCCAGGCTCTCCCCCGCCTCGACCGCCGGCCGGGTCAGCACGATCCGGCTGACCTGCTTCGCCTGCAGCGCCTGCACGGCCTTGGCCATCGCGAGGTAGGTCTTGCCGGTACCGGCCGGCCCGATGCCGAACACCACAGTGTGCCGGTCGATCGCCTCCACGTAGTCCTTCTGCCCCACCGTCTTCGGGCGGATGGTGCGCCCGCGGTTGGACAGGATGTTCATCGTGAGGACCTGCGCGGGGCGGTCCGTGGTGGCGGCGGTGAGGATCGTGATCGCGCGCTCGACGGCGTCGGCCTCCAACGGCTGCCCGCTCGCGGCGACCTGGCTCAGTTCGTCCAGGAGGCGCTCGGCGAGGGCGACGTCACCCGGGGGCCCGGTCAAGGTCACGACGTTGCCGCGCACGTGCACGTCAACGTGATCGAAGCCCTTCTCGATCGCACGCAACACCTCGTCGCGGCGACCCAGCAGAGCAACCATCGGGACGTCGTCGGGAATCGTCACCTGGTGGGTGACGTCGGCGGCACCGCCGGGCGGGGACATCGCTGGCTGTGGGGTGCTCTCAGACATGGGCAGGGCCGCGGCCCCGACTGCTCCTTGGACGAACGATTGGGTCGAGATCCAGCCTACCGGCGGCCACCCACTCTTAGGCTCATGCTTTGTGGACATCGTGATCATCGGAGGCGGGCACAACGCGCTGGTGGCAGCGACCTATCTGGCCAGGGCCGGCCTCGCCGTCGAGATCCTCGAGGCGTCCGACCACGTAGGCGGTGCTGCTGTCAGCGAGCGGCCGTTCCCCGGCGTGGACGTGCGGCTGTCTCGGTACGCCTATCTCGTGAGCCTGCTTCCGGCTGCGCTGATCGCGGAGCTGGGTCTGGATCTTGAGCTCGCCGACCGCTCGGTCGCCTCGTGCACCCCGTACGACAGCGTGGCGGGGCCTGATGCGTTGGTCGTCACCGACGATCTCGAGGCCACTCGAGCGTCGTTCCGCGCGCTGACCGGGGCCGAGCACGAGCACGAGGCCTGGGTCCGGTTCTACGACGATGCCCAGTATCTCGCCGATGCGCTCACGCCCACCCTGCTGGCGCCACTTCCGACGGCGTCGCACGTGCGCTCCCAGGTGCCCGAGCACGTGTGGCAGGACCTCGTCGAGCGGCCCCTGGGCGAGGCGTTGGAGCGGCGGTTCGCCCACGACCTGGTGCGCGGCGTGGTCGCGACCGACGCTCTGATCGGCACGTTCGCGTCGCTGCACGAGTCCTCGCTCGCGCAGAACCGCTGCTTTCTGTACCACGTGCTCGGCGGCCCGTGGCGGGTGCCGGTCGGTGGCATGGGGGCGGTGAGCGGCGAGCTGCTCCGCGTCGCGCAGGCGGCCGGGGTGCTGGTGAGCACCGGCCACCGGGTCACCGCGGTGGAGCCCGGTGAGGGCGGGGTCACGGTGCGTGGGTCGAGGGCCGACGGCGGTGGTTTCGTCCGCGAGTCGGGTTGGGCCCTGTCCGGGGTCGCCCCGGCCGTGCTGGCGTCGCTGTGCGGAGAGGCGGAGCCGGTACGGCCGGTGGGCGCACAGCTGAAGATCAACATGGTGCTCTCGAGGCTGCCGGAGCTGCGCAACGGCGTGGATCCCGCGGTGGCGTTCGCGGGGACGCTGCACAGCGGTGAGGGGTACGGCGACCTCGAGCGCGTACACGGTGCGGTCGCCGGGGGTACCCCGCTCGGATCGCTCGGCGGCCCACCTCCCGGCGAGGTCTACTGCCACACGCTGAGTGACCGCTCGATCCTGTCGCCCGAGCTGGCGGCCGCGGGGGTGCAGACGCTCACCTACTTCGGGTTGCATGTGCGGGCCGACGACCCGACCCCGCGCGAAGAGCTGGTCGCGGCGGCGGTCACCGGACTGGAGACCCACCTCGCCGAGCCGCTGGGGCCCCTGATTCTTACGGACGCCGACGGGCATCGGTGCCTGGAGGCCAAGGGGCCGCTCGACATCGAGGCCGAGCTCGGCATGCCCGGCGGGCACATCTTCCACGGCGACCTGGCGTGGCCATGGCTCGCGGACGCCGTCGAGCATCATGGCCCGGCACTGGAATGGGGTGTCGCGACCGGTTACCCGCGGGTGCTGATGTGCGGGTCGGGTGCGGTGCGCGGCGGCGCCGTCAGCGGCCTCGCGGGGCACAACGCCGCACATGCGCTGCTGGACCTGATCGGCTGACGCCTGCTCAGGGTGCGGTGATGAAGACGTCGAACAGGTCGGGCCGGTGGCCATGCACGAGGGCCATGAACACCACGACGTCGAACAACAGATGCACGATCAGCACATACGCGAACGACTTCGTCCTGGCAAACGTGAAGCCCTGGATCAGCGCGAACGGGATCGTGAGCGCGGGTCCCCAGCTGCGGTAGCCGAGCTCCCAGAGGAACGAGACGAACACCGCCGCCTGAAGGAGGTTCGCCTGCCAGAGCGGGAAGTGCCGCTTGTAGAGCGCGAACACGGTGCAGATGAAGAACAGCTCGTCCCAGGTTCCCACCGCGTTGACGCCGATGAAGAGCCGGACGATCTCGTTGGTGGTCTCGACCGGCGGCCAGTTCTGGTACGACCCGGAGGACAGGAAGTACCAGGGCAGGATCAGGTAGCCCGCGACCACCACGAACACGAGATACATCCATGCCGTCCGGCCCCAGGGCTGTCCGGTGCGGAGCGGGAACCGGATGACGTCGTCCTTGAACAGCCAGCGCGACATCGCCAGCGGGACCAGCACCGCGAGCGACAGGGCCACGGTGAACCGCGCCATCCCGGCGTTCGACAGGTCGGCCTCGAGCGAGATCGTGCTGATGATCGCTTGCCCGGTGGCGATGAGCAGCAGGCTGCGTCCGAGCGTGCGGTCGGCGACGAACCCGAGCACCACGCCCAGCACCAGCGGCAGGTAGCCGAGTGGGCGCACGTGCACGCCGAACAGCAGCACCGCGGCGAGCGCCACCAGCGCGCCGGGAATCAACCCCCAGGTCGGGACCGGGTGCGTCGGTGCGCTGGTCAGCATCGACCGTGCCCGGGCGGGCGCTGTGTCCGTCATGGGCCCACTCTCCCCTATGCCGGTGGCCGCACGCTGTGCGCGCTCACCTGATGGTGGCCAACGCGCGACGGTAGAGCTCAGGGTCGTCGCGGGTGGTCCGCGACACCGCCAGGTGTCGGTGGCTGAGGCGTTGCACGTAGTAGCCGCGGTACGGGAGCACGACGATCGTGTCGATGCCGGCCCTCCATGCCGGGATCAAGGCGTCGAGGCAGTCGTGCTCCGGACTCACGGGCGGCAGCGGTCCCCGGATGGCCATGTCCCACTCCGAGAGCGCAGACAGGTCGATGCCGTCCCGCCCGAATTCGCTCTGCCAGTACGGCGGAACCGGATCGTCGGAGGCGAACCAGGCCCACGCCTGCTGCCAGTGCCGGTTCCAGCGTTCGGTCCACTCGTCCGGAGATGCTGTCGGCGGTATCGCCGAGTCGCCGACACGTGGCACGGGATCCAGATCCGGGATGCCGCGGTCACGGGCGAGGCGCCAGGCATGCTTGACGTAGAGCAACACGATCAGGTGGCTGTGTGCGTCGATACCGATGCGCATGTTGTGCGGCCAGGGGTTGCCGAAGATCGGGACGTTCGATCTCATCGCTCCTCCGTTCGGCCACCTCGCCAAGCGCACCGGCCGCCTCCGCGGCCTCCGCGGCCTCCGCGGCCTCCGCGGCCTCCGCCTCGATTGTGGCAGGGACTTCTGGTGCGGCGGGGATAGCCGGATTGCCCGCCACGCGGAGACGCCGCCGATCACTGCCGACGCCGACCCGAAGCCCGGCTCGGTCGCCCACACCCTGTCCGGCCAGCTCGGCGCTCACCCGCTTATACCACTGCCGCGAGGTCTCGGGCATGCGTCGATCCTGCCAGTCACTCGTGCGTCGCAGGCGGCGCAGCCACGCTGAACCATCGGCGGCGGCCGGCCCTGATGACGTCGCCGACCACGGGTCTGACGGCTTCGGAGGGATTCGTCACCGTCGCACCGTTCATCGAGACCGCACCCTCGATCACCAGTCGGCGGGCAGCGTTCCCCGACAGGTCGGGGCGGAGCTCGCGCACGAGCTCAACCATCGTTCGTGGTTCCTGATCGAGCACGACTGCGGCGACATCGGCGGGGACGCCCTGGCGAGCGAATACCCGGATGAACTCCGCGCGCGCCCGGCGCGCCTCGACGGCACCGTGGTAGCGAGCGACGACAGCCTCGGCGAGATCGAGCTTGGCGTCGCGCGCAGCCGGTCCGCCCACACGCGCCCGAGCGCCGAGGTCTGCCACCGACGAGCTCGAGAGGTCGGTGTAGACCCGAGCCCACAGCTCGATGAGGTCATCCTGCAGAGTCATCAGGCGTCCGAGCTTCTCGCCGGGCGAGTGTGTCAGTGCGACGTAGTTGTCGAGCGACTTGGACTGCTTCGCGCCACCATCGAGCCCAGGGGTGATCGTGCTCGTGATCACCGTCTGCGGACGTTGACCATGCTTGGCCTGCAGGTGCCTGCCCACCGTTTCGTTGAAGAGCTGGTCGGACCCGACGATCGTCAGGTCCGACTCCAGCGCGACGCTGTCGAAACCTTGCAGGACGGGGTAGATCAGCTCATGGACTCCGATCTCGTCGTCGCTCGCGATCCGGTCCTGGAACATGTCGCGCGCGATCAGGTACGCGTGGGTGGTGAGGCTGAGCTCGCTGAGGAGGTCGGTGATGCTCATCCGGTCGTACCACTCGGAGTTCCGTCGGATCTCGAGCAGCTCCGGGTCGGATCGAAGCACCAGGCCGACCTGTGCGAGGAACGCCCGCGCATTCGCATCGATCTGCTCAGCATCGAGGACGGGTCGCGTGCGGCTCCGACCGGTCGGGTCGCCGATCCTGCTGGTCGTGTCGCCGAGCAGGAAGACGACCCGGTGGCCGAGATCCTGCAGGTACCGCATCATCCAGAGGTTGACGGCGTGGCCCAGGTGCAGATCGGGGGCGGTGCAGTCGACGCCGAACTTGATGCGCATCGGCGCTCCGCTCTCCAGGCGCTGAACGAGGTCGTCGCGCCCGAAGATCTGGTGCGTCGTGCGGTCGAGGTGCTCGAGCACCGATGTCGGGGTGGTCATCAGGATCATCTCCGGTCCATGAAGGAGCGGAGACCTCCCAGACAGCCGCCGCTCAGAAACGACAACGGGTGAGGACCGGACCGGTCCTCACCCGAGCTCTGGGGCGGCTGTGCGTCAGCGCGACGTCATCGAGCAGCTCGCTCCAGAGCCGCTCGGATACACGTTCGCCGTTCGCATCCCGGAAGCCTACCGGCACGCCGTCGCGCGTGCAGCGATGTGGACCCCTCAGCCCGCGAGATGAGCCCAGCGCGCGGAGAGCCGCTCCCACGGCCCGACCTCAGCCACCGTGCCGTCGACGAGCACCACCACGCGGTCGGCGCGAGCGAGCGCGGCGCGCTTGGAGGTGGCCCCGACCACCGTGGTGCCTCGCTCTCGCAGGGCCGACCACAGCTCGATCTCGGTCGAGGCGTCCAGGGCGCTGGACACGTCGTCGGCAAGCAGCAGCTCGGTGTCGGCAGCGAGCGCCCGGGCGAGCGCGTGCCGCTGCACCTGGCCGCCCGAGAGGCGCACGCCCCGGTGCCCCACGAGCGAGTCAGGGCCGCCCGCCTCCTCGACGTCCTGTGTGAGCCGTGCGCTCCGGATCGGACCGTCGAGATCGCGCGCATGGTCAAGGCGCACGTTGTCCGAGAACGTGCCCGAGAGCACCCGCGGCACCTGAGCCACGTGAGCGACCTGCGCCGGTCGCAGGTAGCTCTGAGCATCCCGCACCGCGGTCCCGTTCCACCGGATGTCACCGCTGTGCTCGACAAGCCCTGCCAAGGCCGAGAGCAGCGAGGACTTCCCCGAACCGACCTGCCCCAGCAGCAGCACGAGCTCACCGCGTCGCACCTCGAGGTCGACGTCGTACACGCCGATCGTGCCGTCGTCGTGGACGGCGCTGAGCCCGTTGAGCTCGAGACGGTCCAGCGGCTCACGCGTCGGCGCCGTCGGAGTAGGCGCCCGACCCGTCACCAGGTCCACCTCCGGCACCTGTGCGGTCAGGTCCGCTCCTGCGGCGAATCTGGCTGTGGCGACCTGCCAGGACCGTGTGCCCGGTGCCTCGGTCACGACCGCGCCCGCCACCACGCCGAACCAAGCGAAGCCGGTCACGGCGTTGGCGACAAGCAACGTCGTCGCCAGGTCCCACCGCTCGGTGAGCAGGAAGCCCCAGGCGACCACCACGCCGATCCCCAGCGTGACCATCGGCACCGCGTCGAGAACGGCCTGGACACGGTGCTCGAAGATCGCCGCGCGCACGCGCCCGGCGTCGACGTGTCCGAGGTGCCGCCGTACCTGCGGCGTGCGAGCCGCCAGCTTGACGGTTCGCGCCGAGTCCAGCGCCGATACCAGTGCCCGCCCGAAACCGGCGCGAGCGGCCGAGGACCTCGTGGCCGAACGCCCCGCGATCGGCCGCCCGATCGCGGACGCTGCCGCCGAGATCACCATCACGCCCAGCAGCACGGCACCCGCCGTCCAGGTGCCGCTGATCAGCGCGGTCACGCCCACGATCAGCAACCCGTTGACGAAGTCGACCCACCGGTCCGCGTAGCGCGCGAACCGGTCGGCGTCCATCGCCCGCGCCACCACCTCACCTGGCGGCGTGGCAGGCAACCGGTGCTGGCGAGTTTGCCCGTGCATGACGCTCATGCGGATGCGCAGCAGCACCTCGACCCACCAGCGCGGGTACAGCCCCACGGCACGGGACAGCAGCAGCGGCTGGGCCATCAGCAGCACAGCAAGCGAGACCACGATCACCACCGGGACAGAACCATCCCGAACCTGCTCAACGGTGCGGCCCCACAGGAATCCGGTCACGGCTCCCTGGGCTGCGACCAGCGCCGAGAGCAGGAACAGGAACGCGGCGAACGCGCCCCACCACGGCCTGACCAGCAGCGCGTTGAGGATGCCTCGCGCGAGGCTCGGACCCGTTCCTGGCTCGGGGACGTCGGGCGGTGCCCCGGTTCGACGGCGGCCGCCCACCGCCTGCGCGGCAGGCTCACCGGGCTGCGTGGTCCGACCGGAGTCCGCAGGCTCGTGGCTGTGCTCGGCCGCCTCAGCAGGCGCCGAGGCGCGCTCATCGAGGTTGCTGTCGTAGTCCTCGTCGTCCAGCGACCCATCGCTGGCGCCCGCCTCCAGCAGGGTGCGGAACGGTCCCGGCTCACGCGCAAGCTCGGCGCGCCGACCCTGCTGCACCACCCGGCCGTGATCCAGCACGGCCACATACCCGGCGCGCTCGATCGTGCTGAGTCGGTGTGCGATGAGCACGCCGCTGCGGCCCGCCAACAGCCGATCCGAGGCGGCAACCACACGCGCCTCGGTCAACGGGTCCATCCGCGCGGTGGCCTCGTCCAGGACCACCAGCTGGACGTTCCGCACCAGCAGCCTCGCGAAGGCGACCAGCTGCTCCTCGCCCGCGGACAAGGTGGTGCCGCCCGGCCCCAGCAGCGTGTCAAGCCCCTCAGGCATGCCCGCCACCCACTCGTTCAGACCGAGCTCGCGGACCGCGGCCTCGAGGTCGTGGCGCGGAACGTCCGCGAACAGCGCGATGTTCTCCGCAAGGGTCCCGGCCAGAATCTCGGTCCGTTGCGTCACGACGCCGACGGCGCGGCGCAGCTTCTGCAGATCGAGGTCGCGCACATCGGTGCCCGCGAGGAAGACCGAGCCGGGCTCGGGCTCCACCGCCCGTGAGAGCAGCGCGGCGAGCGTCGACTTGCCCGAGCCCGTGCGCCCCACGAGCGCGAGCGTGGCGCCCGCAGGCAGGCGCAGGCTGACGTTCGTCAGCGCGAAGGTGCCCTCGGCGTACGCGAAGCTCAGATCACGCAGCTCCAGATCGAGCGGTCCACCAGGGACCTCGTCGCCGCCCTCCGGCTCCGGCTCCAGCGCGAGCATCTGCCGCAGCCTGATGATGGCGCCGAGCCCCTCCTGGATGTCGGGCAGGTGGTGCACGAGGTTGTCGATCTGCCCGATGAACATCGCGGTCACCAGGAACAGCGTGACGAGCTGCTGCACCGAGAGGTCACCGCCCGCGGCGAGCACGGCGCTCACCACTGCGGTGGCGGCGAGCAGCGCGTAGGTCAGCAGGCCCGCTCGGCGGATCAGCTTCTCCTCGACCCGGACCACACGGTGGAACTTCTCGTGCACCGCAGCGGACAGCTGGGCGAGGCGGCGCGCCGCGAACGGCTGGCCGAGGCTCGTCCGCAGGTCGTTGCGCGCAGCGACCGACTCCTCGAACGCGGCCGCATGGTCGGTCCACGCCATCTCCTCGATCACCTTGCGCCGCGCGATCTCCCCGAGCATCCGCCGGGTGGCGAACCACACGATCACCGCCAGCAGCGGGAACAGGATCCATGCCGGCCACCAGGTGAGTCCGGCCACCACCCACATGGGCACCGTGCCCGCCACGGTACGGCCGGCACCCCACAGCTGCCGGCGTACCAGCGTCCCAACCGCGTGCGTGGCGTCGTCGACCCGGTCGAGCACCTCGCCGACAGCTTGCTCCGAGAGTGCCGACAGCGGCTGTGCGAGCGCCGCATCGAGCAGGTCGCTTCGCAGCTTGCCCTCCGCACGGTCCACGACACCGGCCCAGATCACCTGGCCCGTGCCATCCAGCAACGCTCCGCCGACCACGCACACGGCGAGCAGACCCAGGCCGGCGAGCGTCGCGTTCTCGGCCAGTCGACCAGCCGCGGCGGTACCCAGCACCTGCCCGAGCGCCCCGAGCGTGAGGGTGACCAGCGCGACCACGGCCGCTGGGCGACGGAGCCGACGCCAGTCCAATCGCCGGGCAGGGTCGTCGGGCCTGGTGGCAGCCCGCAGCGACACCTTGTCCGCGGGCGTGAACTCGGGGTTGGCGGGCGTCTCGATCATCGGTCCCTGACGCTACGTGCCGGCACCGACATCCCTCGCCTCAATTTCGACCGATTTCGGCGCGTGGGAACAGCGCGGCACAACCTGCCGTGACCGCATGCCATCGTGGACGGATGCCGTTCATAGAGCCACAGCCCGAAGATCCTGAAATCCCCCTCATCGGCGGCGACGTCACTGAGGGCCTGGTGCGGAAGGGTCCGACGGTGCGACGACCGGCCAGTCCATCGTCTACACGAGTGCACCAGCTCCTCCAGGAGCTCGAGCGCCGAGGCTTCAGTCACGCGCCCCGGTACCTGGGTACCGACGGCGAAGGGCGTGAGGTCCTCACCTTCGTCCCTGGGGAGGTTGCCGGACGCCCCTGGCCGGCCTGGGTGGGTGACGACAGTCGAGCCGAGAGCGTGGCCCGCCTGCTGCGGCTCTACGACGATGCTGCGGAGCAGGTCGGGGTCCCCGCGTGGGCCGTCGAAGCGTCCGATCCCCCGCGGCTTCCCTCAGCAGGTCCCGCTACCCTCATCGGACATCGAGACATCACGCCTGAGAACGTCGTGTTCCGGGACGACGAGGCCGCCGCGCTGATCGACTTTGACCTCGCGCGACCAGCTGCGCGTGTCGAGGAGGTGGCAAATCTCCTGCTGTGGTGGGGGCCCTGGATGCACCCGAGCGATCGGCAGGAAGCGGTCAGTGCCGTCGACCCCTTCGCGCGCGGCGCGCTCCTGGTCGACGCGTACGGATTGGATGATGACGGCCGGCGCCGGCTGCTCCCCGTCTCGCGAGAGATCGCCGAGCTCTCCTGGCACGGCATGAAGCGCCGCGCTGACACCCTGGGCGGCGGCTGGAGACGGATGTGGAATGACGGCATAGGCGACGTCATCCTCCGCCGCCAAGAATGGCTCGCGAAGCATGAAGGCTCCCTCGCTTCCGCAGTGGGCGGGTGAACCAGTCAGCTCCACCGGCCGAGTCGGGACGCGAGCACAGCCATGGCAGCAGGCCCGGCGGTGGAGCTGCGGAGCACGTTCGGGCCGAGCAGCACCGCGCGCGCACCCGCGCCCACCACAGCGTCGATCTCGCCGTCGCTGATCCCGCCCTCGGGTCCGATGACGATCATGACCTCATCCACGCCGTCGAGCGGGACGTCGACCAGCGGCGAGGTGGCCACTTCGTGCAGCACCAGCACCACCGCTCCCCCTGCCACGGCCTCGGCGACCGTGTCGACCATCGCGGCGCCGCGCACGAACGGCAGCACCTCCGGCAGCCACGACCGCCGTGCCACCTTGCTCGCAGCATGCACCAGGGAGCGCCAGCGCTGCTCGCCCTTGGCCGCCTTCTCTCCGCGCCACTGGACGACCGACCGTTCCGACTGCCACGGCCGCACCGCATCGACGCCGAGCTCCGTCGCCGCCTCGATCGCCATCTCGTCGCGCCCGCCTTTGGCGAGCGCCTGCACAAGCGTCAGTCGCGGCAGGAGCCGCTCCTCCTGGTTCACCTCGAGCACGGAGATCACGACGGCGGCCGGTCCCGATCCCTCGGTGACCTCACCTCGGAGCCTGGTCCCTACGCCGTCGACCACCTCGATCGGTTCGCCGGCGCGAAGGCGCTGCACCGAGCCCGCGTGACGGGCCTCGGGCCCGGTGAGCGTCCAGGAGGCTCCGGCACGCACACCGGCGAGCTCACCCGGCTGGACCACGAACACCGGTGCGGTCATGCGGGGGCGCTCACCGACCGGCGAAGGTGTCTCGGAGCTTGCGCAGCACCGAGCTCTTCACCGGTGAGATTCGCGGGTCGGGACGCTCTTCGCCACGCTCGGTGGCGAGGTCCCGCAGCAACTTCTCCTGCTCGGGACTGAGCCGGGTGGGGACGGTCACCTGCACGTGCACGTGCAGATCGCCGCGGCCGGACGCCTGCAGGTGTCCCACACCGAGACCCCGCAGCGTCACGATGTCATCGGGCTGCGTGCCCGGCTTGATGTCGACCTCCTGAACGCCGTCGAGGGAGTCCATGGTGACCACGGTGCCGAGCGCAGCCGCGGTCATCGGAAGCTCCACCGTGCAGTGGATGTCGTCGCCGCGGCGGGTGAACACCGCGTGCTTGAGCTCGCGCACCTCCACGTACAGGTCACCCGCCGGCCCGCCACCGGGGCCGACCTCGCCCTGGCCGCTCAGCTTGATGCGGGTACCGGTGTCCACGCCCGGTGGCACGTTGACCGTGATGGTGCGGCGGCTGCGGACACGGCCCTCGCCGGAGCACTCGGGGCAGGGATCGGGGATCACCGTGCCGAAGCCCCCGCATGCCGTGCAGGGGGCGGTGGTCATGACGTTGCCGAGGAACGAGCGCGCCACACGCTGCACCGACCCACGGCCCTGGCACTCCGGGCATGTCTGCGGTCCGGTGCCCGGCCGGCAGCAGCTTCCATGACAGACCTGGCACGCCACGGCGGTATCGACCGTGATCTCCCTGGCCACGCCGAACGCGGCCTCGCTGAGGTCGACGTCGATCCGGATCAGCGCGTCCTGACCGCGCCGCACGCGGGATGCCGGCCCGCGGCTGGCTCCCGCGCCCCCGGCGGCCTGGAAGAACGACTCGAAGATGTCGCTGAACCCGCCGAAGCCGGCGCCACCGCCCGGCATCCCGGAGGTGCCGCCGCCGAGGTCGTACATCCGCCGCTTCTCGGGGTTGGAGAGCACCTCGTGCGCGGCGCTGACCTCCTTGAACTTGTCGGCCGCATCGGGGCCGGCGACGTCTGGGTGGTACTGGCGCGCCAGCTTGCGGTAGGCGCGCTTGATCTCGTCGGGAGAGGCCTCCCGGGACACGCCGAGCACCTCGTAATAGTCCGTCGTCACGCTTCTCGTCTCGTCTGCTCGTTCGTCGGTGGCGTCAGGACGCCAGGATCTTGGACAGGTACCGCGCCACCGCTCTCACCGCGGCCATGGTGGAGGGGTAGTCCATCCGGGTCGGACCGACAACGCCCACCTGGCCGAACCCGCTGCCATCGCCGAATGTTCCGTAGGCACCGGCCACGACAGCGGTCTCGCTGAGCCCCTCGTTGTGGGTCTCAGCGCCGATACGCACCGCCAGCGGCGACTCCTCGCCCATCTCGGTCAGCAGGCGAAGCAGCACGACCTGTTGCTCCAACGCCTCCAGCACGGGCGAGATGGTGCGGGTGAAGTCGACGTCGGCACGGGCAAGGTTCGCCGTGCCTGCCATGACGATACGCTCCTCGACCTCCTCCGAGAGGGTGTCGGTGACCACCTCGGTGATCTCGGTCACCAGCGCACGGTCCTCGGGAGGGAAGGCAGCGACGATCTCGCCGAAGGCACGCACGAGCTCGGGCATACGCCGCCCGACGCCGGCCGCGTTGAGTCGCGCCCGCAGCTCGGCGAGCAACGTGTCGTCGACCTGCACGTCGTGGTCGATGGAGCGCTGCTCCACCCGCCCGGTGTCGGTGATGATGACGATCATCAGCCGCCGCGCACCGGCGGGCACCAGCTCCACGTGCCGCAGCGCCGAGCGGCGCAACGAGGGGTACTGCACCACGGCGACCTGCTGCGTCAGCTGCGAGAGCAGCCGCACGGTGCGTTCGAGCACGTCGTCGAGGTCCACAGCGGAGTCCAGCAGCTCGGCGATCGCGCGCCGTTCCGCGGTGGAGAGTGGCTTGACCACATTGATCCGGTCGACGAAGGCTCGGTAACCCTTGTCCGTGGGGATCCGCCCGGCGGAGGTGTGCGGCTGTGCGATGTAGCCCTCTTCCTCCAGCGTGGCCATGTCGTTGCGGATCGTGGCGGGCGAGACGCCGAGGTTGTACCGCTCCACGAGGTTGCGGGAGCCGACGGGCTCGCGGCTGCGGACGTAGTCCTGCACGATCGCGCGGAGCACGTCGAGCTGTCTGTCCTGCCGTTCCATCGACTCGCCTCCTCCCGGGCACGTCACGACCGGTGGCACTCGCCCGGTCCGAGTGCCAATTCTACGCGGCGCCTCCCACACATGTGGCTCGTGCGTGCGTAACGTCACGCACCGTGACCCACGACCGCTACGGCTCCGACGTCCTCTCCCACGACCCGCACCGCGCGCGCAAGCCCCAGACCACCGATGTCCCCGCAGAGCGGGGTCTCGTGGTGGAGGACGTCACGAGCGGCTGGGTGGGCGCCGTGGTCCGCGTGGAGAAGAGCGGCGGTGAGCACGTGGTGGTGCTGGAGGACCGCAACGGACGCACCCGCACGTTCACGCTCGGCGCCGGGTTCTGGGTGGACGGCAAGCCGGTCCGGCTCGTCGCACCGCGACCGCAGCAGCGAGCGAGCGGCACCGCCCGCACCGCCAGCGGCTCTGTCGCCGTGTCGAATGCCCGCGCCCGGGTCGCCCGCGCGTCCCGCATCTGGGTCGAGGGCCGCCACGACGCCGAGCTCGTGGAGCGCGTGTGGGGCGACGACCTCCGGATCGAGGGCGTGGTCGTGGAGATGCTCGACGGCGTCGATCACGTGGTCGATCGGCTCACCGAGTTCGGGCCGAGCAGCAAGCGCCGCGTCGGCGTTCTCGTGGATCACCTGGTTCCCGGCTCGAAGGAGACCCGGATCGCCGACGACGTGATGGCCCGGTTCCCGGGCGTGCTGGTGCTCGGCCACCCGTACGTGGACGTGTGGCAGGCCGTGCTGCCCGGCCGCGTGGGGCTCGAGGCATGGCCCCACGTGCCGCGCGGCACCGACATCAAGGTCGGCACGCTGCGTGCGCTGGGCTGGCCCGCCAGGAACCAGGCCGACATCGCGGCCGGCTGGAAGCGGATCCTCGGACAGGTCCGCGACTACAAGGACCTCTCCCCCGCCCTGCTCGGCAGGGTCGAGGAGCTGGTGGACTTCGTGACCGTCGACTGACGAAGGGCTGCGTCAGCGACCGGCAAGACGGCTCAGGAGCCGTCGAAGACGTCCGCCGCGCGCTGGACCCTCCGGCCGGTCGGTGTCGTCGACTTCGTAACCCGGTCCGGGCGGCCCGTAGGCATCGGGAGTCAGGTCGGACGGCGGCACGAACCCGCCCTCGTCGGGGCCGGGATAGGCGCCGCGCGGGTCAGGAGCCGGACCGTACGTGGCAGGCGCCTCGTCCCGCGCGCCAGCCGCGGCAGGGTCCGGCTCGGCCGGCGGCTGCTCGGTCATTGTGCCTCCGTCATGTCGACATCGTCAGGACGCAGGAGCGGGACTCACGGTGGCGGGGCGCACATTCACGCCCCGCCACACGCGGCGATCAGGCCGGCGCGACCTGCTGGCCGGACAGCGTTCGGTAGGCGAAGACACCGGCGATCAGGACGATCGGGTACGCCACGAACACACCGAGGCACAGTGCGATCAGACCGAGCAGCATCACACCGATCGACGCCAGGATGAGCAGCAGCACGTTGCCCACGTTGCCCGTGACCAGCTGCATGCTCCGCTTGAACGCGTCCACGGGCGAAGCACCCGTGTCGAGCGCGATCGGCACGGCGAACATTCCCAGGAGGAAGATCGCGAGCGCGAGCAGCCAGCCGATGAAGGGGATCAGGTTGACGATGTACGCAGCGGCGACCAGCAGCGCGGTCAGGAAGCCCGGTCCCGCGTGGTCGAACTTGATGAAGTCGCCGAACCCGTTCAGACGCCCGTTCACCTTGTGCACGGCGCCCTGCTGGATGATCACCGCGAGCAGCATCGCGGCAATGCTGGAGAGCGCGCCGAGGAACTGTTCACCGATCGAGGGGGTGGCGGCTGCAGTCAGCGCCTCGATGTCGTTGAAGTCGACGTTGACGCTGGGGTTGAGGAGCGAGCTGAGGAGAGCGCTCACCAGCAGCACGATGACCGACCATCCCAGGAAGCCACCGACGTGCGACTTGAACGAGTTCCAGCCGTAGCCGATCGCGCCACCGACCGAGAACACGGGCTGGCCTGCACCGAATGCGCCCGGAGCGCCCGCGGGGCCGCCGTACTGCGGAGCGCCGTACTGGCCGTACTGTCCGGGAGGCGGCGGAGGTGCCGACGGGAACCCACCACCGGGGCCGGCAGGCGGCGGCGGGGGCGTGCCACCGCCCGGAGGAGGCGGCGGGGTGCCGTAACCCGGAGGCTGATCGGCCGGCGGCTGCTGTGGGCTGCCGTAACTGGGCGGCTGAGCGGCCGGCGGCTGGTTCGGCGGCGGGAACCCACCGGACTGCTCTGGCTGCTCGCCTCCGGGGTTCTGATCCTCCGGCGGGTTCTGGGTCATGTCACTCCTGTGGACGAAAGATGGAGATCTCGTGCGCGCCTACCGTACCGAGTGATGCCAGATTCGTGGGGATGCGGCGTGATCACGCCACGAGGCGTCCCACCACCGTGTCGGCCAGCAGCCGGCCACGGCGCGTCAGCCGAGCAACACCCGCTGCGGCCGCATCCGGTTCGACCAGCCCCTCCACGGCGAGCTGTGGCAGCAGCGCACCCGCGCCGCCCTCGACCGGGAGCCCCTCGACCAGCCGGATCCCAAGCAGCACCCGCTCGTCGGCGATCTGCTCGGGTGTCAGCACCTCGGACTCCGCGATCGGCAGCTCACCCGCCTCGACGCGCTGCGCGTAGGCGCGCGGATGCTTGACGTTCCAGAACCGCGTCCCCGCGAGGTGGCTGTGGGCCCCGGGCCCGATCCCCCACCAGTCGTGCGAACGCCAGTACGCGACGTTGTGGCGGCAGCGCTGCACGGGCGTCCGCGCCCAGTTGGAGATCTCGTACCAGCCATAGCCCGCCTGCTGCAGCAGATCGTCGGCGAGCTCGTACTTCGCGGCCTGATCGTCACCGTCGACACCCGGGAGCTCGCCGCGCCTCACCCGGGCGTGCATCTTCGTGCCCGGCTCGATCGTCAGCGCATAGGCGGAGACATGGTCCGGTTGCAGCGCGAGCACCGCCTCGACACTCGTGCGCCAGTCCGCCAACGACTCCCCCGGCGTGCCGTAGATGAGGTCGAGCGAGACGGCCAGCCCAGCCTCTCGCGCCCACTCGACCACCTGCGGCACCCGCTCGGGGTCGTGCGTGCGGTCCAGCGTGGCCAGCACGTGCGGCACGGCCGACTGCATCCCGAACGAGACCCGCGTGAACCCGGCCGCCCGCAGGGCTGCCAGCTCGACCGGGCCGACCGAGTCAGGGTTCGCCTCGGTGGTCACCTCGGCGCCCTCGGCCAGACCCCAGGTCGACGCGACGGCGTCGACCATCGAGGCAAGATCCGCCGTCGGCAGCAAGGTCGGGGTGCCGCCGCCGAAGAACACGGTCTGCACGGGCCGGCCAGCGAGCCCGCGGCGCCGCAGCTCGGCGTCCGCGAGCGCGACCTCCGCCACCGCCGTCGCGGCGTAGGAGGCCTGCGACGCGCCGCCGCCCAGCTCCGTGGACGTGTACGTGTTGAAGTCGCAGTACCCGCACCGCACCGAGCAGAACGGCACATGCAGGTAGACCCCGAAGGGTGTGGTGCTCACTTGCCCTTGGCGTCCTTGGAGCCGGCGTCCGAGGACAGCGCGGCCACGAACGCCTCCTGGGGGACCTCGACGCGGCCGATGTTCTTCATCCGCTTCTTGCCCTCCTTCTGCTTCTCCAGCAACTTGCGCTTACGGCTGATGTCACCGCCGTAGCACTTGGCGAGCACGTCCTTGCGCATCGCGCGGATGGTCTCTCGGGCGATGATGCGGCTGCCCACGGCGGCCTGGATCGGCACCTCGAACTGCTGCCGGGGAATCAGCTCCTTGAGCTTCTCGGTCATCATCACACCGTAGGAATAGGCCTTGTCGCGGTGAACGATCGCGGAGAACGCGTCGACCGGCTCGCCCTGCAGCAGGATGTCGACCTTGACGAGATCGGCCTCGGCCTCCCCGGTGAGCTCGTAGTCGAGCGTCGCGTAGCCGCGGGTGCGTGACTTCAGCTGGTCGAAGAAGTCGAAGATGATCTCGGCGAGCGGCAGCGTGTACCGCAGCTCGACCCGGTCCTCGGACAGGTAGTCCATGCCCTGCAGCGAGCCGCGCCGCCCCTGGCACAGCTCCATGATCGTGCCCACGTAGTCGCTGGGCGCCAGCAGCGTCGCCTTGACCAACGGCTCGCTGACCGTGTTGATCTTGCCGACCGGGAACTCGCTGGGGTTGGTGACCACGACCTCCTTGCCATCCTCCATCGTGACGTCGTAAATCACGTTGGGGGCGGTCGAGATCAGGTCGAGGTTGAACTCGCGTTCGAGCCGCTCCCGCACGATCTCCAGGTGCAGCAGCCCCAGGAACCCGCAACGGAACCCGAACCCGAGCGCCACCGAGGTCTCGGGCTCATAGGTGAGCGCGGCGTCGTTGAGCTGCAGCTTGTCGAGCGCCTCACGGAGCGCCGGGTAGTCGGAGCCGTCGATCGGGTACAGCCCGGAGAACACCATCGGCTTGGGGTCGGAGTACCCGGCGAGCGGCTCCGTGGCCGGCTTGGCGGCGTTGGTGACCGTGTCACCGACCTTCGACTGACGCACGTCCTTCACCCCGGTGATGAGGTAACCCACCTCACCCACCCCGAGTCCCGCCGTCGGCTTCGGCTCGGGCGAGGAGACGCCGATCTCGAGGAGCTCGTGCGTGGCCCGGGTGGAGTGCATGAGGATGCGCTCGCGCGGGCTGAGGTGGCCGTCGACCACGCGCACGTAGGTGACCACGCCCCGGTAGACGTCGTAGACCGAGTCGAAGATCATCGCGCGAGCCGGGGCATCGGGGTCGCCCACCGGTGCGGGCACCTCCTGCACGATCCGGTCCAGCAGCGCCTCGACGCCCTCGCCGGTCTTGCCGGAGACCTTGAGGCAGTCCGCAGGGTCGCCGCCGATGAGGTTGGCGAGCTCCTCGGCATACTTCTCCGGCTGCGCGGCGGGCCGATCGATCTTGTTGAGCACCGGGATGATCGCGAGGTCGTTCTCCATCGCGAGATACAGGTTGGCGAGCGTCTGTGCCTCGATGCCCAGCGCCGCGTCCACGAGCAGCACCGCGCCCTCGCATGCCGCGAGCGACCGCGACACCTCGTAGGTGAAGTCCACATGGCCGGGAGTGTCGATCATGTTGAGCGCGTAGGGCTGCACCGTGCCTGATTCATCAGCCACGCCCCACGGCATGCGCACCGCCTGGCTCTTGATCGTGATGCCACGCTCGCGCTCGATGTCCATGCGGTCGAGGTACTGCGCGCGCATCTGGCGGTCGTCGACCACACCCGTGAGCTGCAGCATCCTGTCGGCCAGGGTCGACTTGCCGTGGTCGATGTGGGCGATGATGCAGAAGTTCCGCAGCAGCTCGGGCGCGGTGGCGGCCGGTGCGATGCGGTCCGCCTGGGCGGATGCGGTGGGGATCGGGGGCAACGAGGGTCCTCGGACTGGCAGGGACGTGGCTGTTGCCATGGTCCCATGCCGCGGCGGCAGCTCAGGTCAGCCGGAGCGTGGTGAGGCACGTGAGGTCATCGACACCGGTGGTCACCACCGCGGACCCGCTGCGTCCGTCGCTGGTGATCGTGACCTCGGCCTCGATGTCGTCCGGGAGCCAGTAGGCCACGTAGCCGTTGTCGTAGGTCTGCGTCGACTCCTCGACCAGCACCTCGCCGGTGGCCAGGTCGACGACGGTGACATCCACGTCGGTCGCCGCGAGCTCTCCGGTGCACGTGGTGAGGCTGTGGAAGTAGCACCCGTGCGTGTGCTCGCGGTACGGCGCGATCGAGAGGTGGAACATCCCCTCCGGCGCAGCCACCACACGCTCGGCGCCCGTGGCGTCGGCGAGCAGCACCTCGTCCGAGCGCACCGACACCATCACGTCCTCGGGCCGTTCCGCCGGCGGCATCGACTCCAGCAGGTCGATCATGTCGACGACGTCCATCTCGGCGAGTGAGGTGAGGTCCAGTACCGCGGGTGCAGCGGCGTCCTCGGCGCTGCACCCCGCGGTGGCTGAGACGACCAGGGCGAGCCCGGTCAGGCTGACGAGCAGGCGGCGGAGCGAGATCACGTCCCCGAAGCTACGACGCCCAGGAGCCCCGCCCCTGGGTCCAACGTCCCGCGTGCGTGACAATGGTGGGTATGAGCACGTTGTCGGAGAACCTCGGTGCCTTCGCTCGCGGGGGCGCCCAGCTGTTGCGATTCCCGACGGCGTTCCTGCTCGGGTGGGCCACTCTCGTTCTGCTCATCCTGGCTGGCCAGGTATGGGCGCTGCTCGCGCCGACAGGTGGCCCGGGCGTGGTGGGTACCGTGCTGCTGACCGCGTTCGTGGCGCTGCTCGCGCTGCCCGTGCTGGTGCTGGCGCTGCGGCGCCGCCGCTGGCTCCGGCTCACCTCGGAGTCCGAGACCAGGACGCGGCCGGTGGTCACCGATACCTCGGTCGACCTCATCCACATCGACTCGCTCTCCGACAAGGTCGAGGACGACATGACAGGCCTGGAGGGCGAAGAAGACGTGCGGGCCGTGATGGACGCGTTCACCGAAGTCCAGCTGCCCGAGGCCACCCGCCGAGGCGCCGGTGCCCGCATGACGCGCATGTTCGGGTTCGGACGGTTCGCGGTGATCGGGCGCGTGTTCGGCCGGATGGAGCGCGCCCAGCGTGCACTGCTCACGGCGGCGGGAGGACCCACCAAGGCGCCGTACCTGGTGGACGACCTCCGGGTCACGGTGGCTGCGTTCGCCGGCACCATGCTCACGATCGCGGTCGGCGGGCTGTCGATCCTCGTGCTCGCGGCGGTGCTGATCACACGCTGACATCTGTCACGGGTGAAGTCATGACGCGCGGGGCTGCCACGCGGGATCGCGCGTCACCAGACTCGTGGTCATGTCCACCACAGCAACGCCAGCACTCGAACTCGCCGGGGTCACCAAGACATTTCGGCCGGTCGGCGGAACGCCAGTCGAGGCCGTCCGCGGCATCGATCTGACGATCGGCCGCGGCGAGATCGTCGCGTTCCTCGGTCCGAACGGGGCCGGCAAGACCACCACGCTCGACATGGCGCTCGGGCTGACCGAGCCGACATCGGGCTCCATCAGCGTCTACGGCAAGGGCGCCCGCGCCGCCGTGCTCGACGGCAGGGTCTCGGCCGTGCTGCAGAGCGGAGGGCTGCTGCACGACCTGTCAGTGCGCGAGACGGTGCAGGTGGTCGCCTCGGCCTACCGCAAGGCACAACCGGTCGACCACGTGATCGAACGCGCCGGGATCAGCGCGCTCGCCAAGCGCAGGGTGAGCAAGTGCTCCGGTGGCGAGCAGCAGCGGCTGCGGTTCGCGCTCGCGCTGCTGCCGAACCCCGACCTGCTGATCCTCGACGAACCGACCGCCGGCATGGACGTCGGCGCACGACACGAGTTCTGGGCCACCATGCGGGCCGAGGTCTCCGAGGGCCGCACGGTGGTGTTCGCGACCCACTACCTCGAGGAGGCGGACACGTTCGCCGAGCGGATCGTCATGGTCGCCCGGGGCGAGGTCGTTGCCGACGGCGCCACCAAGGACATCCGCGCTCGCGCGACGGGACGCACGATCACGGCGACGCTCACCCCGGAAGGCCGAGATCCCGCCGTCGAGAGGCTGCGCTCGCTCCCCCAGGTGAGCGAGGTGCACACGACCGGAGACCGGGTGAGCGTTCATGCGGGCGACAGCGACGCCGTCGCCCTGCTGCTGCTCAGCGAGCTCGGTGGCACGAACCTCGAGATCACCACCGGGTCGCTCGACGACGCCTTCCTCGCCCTGACCTCTGGAGATGACCAGCGATGAACACGACCTACTACGTGATGGAGGTCCGCCGGGTCGTCCGGGACTTCCTCGGCCTGTTCTTCACGGCCGTGCTGCCCGCGTTCCTGTACGTGATCTTCGGCGCCTCGCAGGACTACTCGCAGGAGATGCTGCCCACCGGCAAGGGCAACGTCGCGTTCTACCTGATGATCTCGATGGCCGTGTACGGCGCGGTGACAGCGACCACGAGCATCGGGGGCATGGCCGCCGTCGAACGGATGCAGGGCTGGGGCCGCCAGCTCGGGCTCACGCCGATGCGGGACTCCCAGTACGTGCTGGTCAAGACCCTGCTCGGGCTGTCGGTCGCCATGATCCCGGTGGCGCTGATCTACGTGCTGGGCGTGCTCACCGGAGCCCAGGGAACCGGATACCTGTGGGCCGTGACGGCGGCGATCGTGCTGCTCGGTGCCGCGCTGTTCTCGCTGTACGGACTCGTGTTCGGCCTCGCATTCAAGACCGAGGGTGCCGTCAGTGCCGCGAGCGGGTCCCTGGTGATCCTGGCGTTCCTCGGAAACCTGTTCTTCCCGCTGAGCGGCGCGATGCTCACGGTCGCGAAGTTCACACCCCTGTACGGCATCGTCGCGCTCGCCCGGTACCCCGTGACCGACGGATGGCTGATCTCCGCCGACGGCAGCGATGCCGTTCACGAGGCGCTGTGGATCCCGGTCGTTAATGTCGCGGTGTGGCTGCTGATCCTGTCGACACTCGCGACCCTGCTCGTGCGCAGGGGTCGAGGGCGCCAGTGACCGACGCAGCGGAAGCCCTGACCAGCCACCCCTGGCACCGCTGGGGGTGGCTCGTCGGCGGCGTCTGGCTGGTGTTCCTGCTGTTCCCGATCCTCAACCTGCTCGACCTCCAGAGCGCCCCGCTGCCCCGGGTGATGGGTCTGACGCTCATCGCCGCGTTCGCGGTGCTGTACGGATGGGGCTTCGTCGGCGTGACCCGCTCCGAGGACGGCGTACCGAACGGCTGGCGGGTGCTGGCCGTCCTGACCCTGCTCGCTGCGGGCACCGCTGCGTTCATCGGCATCGATGCGCTCGGCATGATGCCCTTCCTCATCTCCTACGCCATGTGGGGGTTCCGGTGGCCGCGCGGGCTCTGGGCGGCGAGCGGCTTCGCAGCGGTCGCGATCGTGGCGATCGTGGCCTTCGGCCGGCCGGACTCGCGGTTCTACCTGCTGCCGGTCCTGCTCGTGCTCGGATTCACAGCGTTGATGCGGGTCCTGGACGCCTTCAGCGCTCGGCAGGCGGAGCTGAGCGAGGTGATGGCCGTGGTCGGCGAGCGGGAGCGAGTGGCCCGCGACGTGCACGACGTGCTCGGCCACTCGCTGACCGCGATCTCGGTCAAGGCCGAGCTGGCCAGCAGGCTGATCGAGGTGGACGGTGCGCGAGCTGCCGAGGAGCTGGATCAGGTGCAGACGCTCGCCCGTGAGGCGCTGGCGGAGATCAGATCCACGGTGTCAGGACTGCGTGCGACCCGGATCGAGGACGAGCTCGAGGCCGCTCGCGTGTCCCTCACCGCCGCGGGGATCGAGGCGGACGTGCCCGCGGACGCCGAGAGCGTCGAGATCACCCATCGGATCGTGCTCGCCTGGGCGCTGCGCGAAGCGACCACCAACGTGATCCGCCACAGCGGCGCGTCACGGTGCGTCGTGGAGCTGGGCCCGGGACGACTCGTGGTGACCGACGACGGCGTGGGTGCCTCGGGCGCCGAAGGGAACGGTCTGCGCGGGCTGCGCGAGCGCGTCAGCGCCTCGGGCGGCACGGTCACACACGGACCGGGACCAGGTGGGC
Source organism: Pseudactinotalea sp. (assembly GCF_048594945.1). Taxonomy (NCBI): domain Bacteria; kingdom Bacillati; phylum Actinomycetota; class Actinomycetes; order Micrococcales; family Cellulomonadaceae; genus Pseudactinotalea; species Pseudactinotalea sp. The sequence goes on from NZ_JBMDXJ010000085.1 coordinate 27,035, forward strand.
GCGGGCACGAGGTGAGGGTGACGCTATGAGCGAGACGATCCGGGTGCTGCTGGCCGACTACCAGGCGATGGTGCGCGGCGCGCTCGCGAGCCTGCTCGACCTGGAGCCGGACATCGAGGTCGTCGCCGAGGTGGGGCGGGGTGACGAGGTGGTGGCCGCCGCCATGGAGCACTCCCCTGACGTGTGCGTGCTCGACATCGAGATGCCGGGCATGGATGGCATCGAGGCGACATCTGCCGTGCGGACGCGGCTGCCGGACTGCCGTGTGCTCATCGTCACCACGTTCGGACGCCCCGGCTACCTCAGGCGCGCCCTGGCGGCCGGCGCAACCGGATTCGTGGTCAAGGACACGCCCGCCCGGCAGCTCGCCGACGCGGTGAGGCGAGTGCACAGCGGGCTGCGTGTGCTCGATCCCGCGCTCGCCACCTCGTCCCTCGTGGAGGGCGACAACCAGCTGACCGAGCGCGAGCGCGACGTGCTGCGCCTGGCGCTCACCGGCACCACGGTGGCCGACATCGCCGCGCGGCTGCATCTGTCACAGGGCACGGTGCGCAACTACCTGTCCTCGGGGATCAGCAAGACGGGCACCACGACTCGGTACGAGGCCGCTCGCATCGCGCAGGAGCGTGGCTGGCTGTAGCGGGGCGCCGACGCACTACGGTCGATGTCATGAACGACATCGCCGTGCGGGACGAGGAGAAGGACAACCGGTACGTGGCCGAGCGGGACGGGGAGATGCTGGGGTTCGCCGGCTACACGCGTACCGAGGGCGTCACGACGTTCACCCACACGGTCGTGCACCCGGAGAACGAGGGTCAGGGCGTCGGCTCGACGCTGATCAGCGGTGCCCTGGACGCCGAGCGCGCGGCGGGCAGGTCGATCGTGCCCGTGTGCCCGTTCGTGGTGGCGTACGTGAAGCGGCACCCGGAGTACGCGGACCTCGTCAGCTGACCGGCTGCAGGATCCCGCTGACCCGGACCTGATCCGGACTCAACCAGGGCTCGACGGCGTCCAGCACCGCTTGCGTGGTGGCCTCGTCCGCGATGATCACGGTGACCTCGAAGACGCCGTCGGTGCCGCCACCGCCGGAGCCGAGCACCACCTCGCCCAGCTCGGCGTGCACCGCCTCCTGCGCGGCCAGGACATCGGCCTCGGCTGCTCCCTCCCCGGTCGCCACGCACAACCAGCCCGGCCACACCTCGCGCAACTGGGTGTGCGCGGCCTCGGCGTCGCCCTGCACGAGCACGTTGAACTCCGAGGACCCGTCGGAGACGTAGAGCGTGATGTACCCCTCGAGCGCGGCGGCACGCTCGGTGAGCTCGTTCTGCGCCTCCATCGCCTCAGTGGTGCTCGCGTCGAAGGACTCATCGCCCCCGCGGTACGGGTCGTCGCACAACGGTGCGAAGTCGACGACGCCGAGCTCGTCGCGCACCTCGACTCCGCCCGGTGGCGTCTGGCTCACCGGCTCGGTCAGCGTGAAGGCGCCGGCCTCGGAGTCGTAGCTACCCACGACCCAGCCGGTCCCCCAGGTCACGCCGCTCGCGGTCTCCACGTCGGCCACGTCCTCCCAGTCCAGGCCGATCACCTCCGGTCCACCACACTGCGGTGGGTAGGACTCCATCACACCACCGAGGCACAGCTCGGGCGCGGCATCCTCGCTCGCCTGCAGGATCGTGGTGAAGGCTGCATACGTGCCGTCCGCCGTGTTCTGGTCAGCGGGCGTGCTCGGCGCGCCGGCGCAGCCGGCGAGCAGCATCGTGCCCATCGCGATCGACAATCCCAGGCGAGTCTTCATACCCAGGTGATGTCGCCGTCGTCGGCCGTGTTTCACGCTTCTCGCGTGATGCGCACTTCGACCTGCTGCGAGGACTTGCCGCCGCCGGCGTAGACGCCGCGCAGCGGCGTCACGTCGCCGTACTCGCGTCCCCGCGCCACGATCACGTGGTGGTCGCCCACCTCGGTGCGGTTGGTGGGGTCGAACCCCACCCAGTCCCCCACCCAGTACTCCACCCAGGCGTGCGACTCTCCGGTGACCGGGACCCCTGGCTCGGCCTGCGAGGTCAGCGGGTGCAGGTACCCGGAGACGTACCGGGTGGGGATGCCGACCGCCCGCAACGCACCGACGCCCAGGTGCGCGATGTCCTGGCACACGCCCGAGCGGGCGTCCCAGGACTCCATCGCCTTGGTGTGCACGCCGGTCACCCCCGGCACGTACTCCATCTCCTCGCGCATCGCGCCGAGGATCGTCCGCGCGGCGTCCGACGGCGACCGGTCACCGATCGCGTCCGTCGCCAGTTCCACGAGGTCCCCCGCAGGTTCGGTCACCGACGTGGCCGCGAGGTACTCGCACATCCGGTCGGCCACCTCGGCTGAGCGCAGCACGTCCCAGCCGACCTCCTCGACCGGCGGCGGCGTCGTCACGTCCACCCGCGACTCGGCGAGCACCACCAGCGCCTCGTGCGCCGTGAGGACCTCGAACGGGGTCACGGTGGTCCCCCAGTAGTCCACGTACGAGGAGTGATGGGTCGAGGGCGTGGCCGTGATCCGCGAGGAGATCAGGTGCTGATGCGGCAGCTCCGCGGGCCGCATCCGGGCCTCGTTGTAGGAGGCGGTGACGCTGCGCGCGTACGTGAAGGTGGTCCGGTGCACGATGTGCAAACGGCTCGCTGCGCTCACGGCTTTCACCACGGATCTCCGATCCAGTCGTCGGACACTCCGGAGGGGAAGTACCGCAGCTTGATCGCGTCGGAGGCCTCCGAGCAGGCACGCTGCACGTCCTCCATCTCCTGCGGCAGGTTGCCGAGCAGCTTGAGCATCGGCCGGTACTCGAGGCCGGAACGGATCCGACCGAGCACGGTGCGGGGGTCGTCGTCGCCCTTGCGGCGCACACCAGGCTCGAGCTCGCCGAGGCAGGCCTCCGCCCGGTTCAAGGAGTACAGCACCGACCGTGGGAACGAGGGATCGAGCAGCAGGAACTCGGCAGCCAGCCGGTCAGCCTCCCGGCCGCGGTTGGTGCGCAGGTACGCCTCATGCGCACCGCACGAACGCAGCAGCGTGGTCCAGCCGGGCGCGGCGCTGCCCGCGAGCGCGCGGGTGGCGATCAGTCGCGCGGTCATGTCGGCACGTTCGATCGAGCGTCCGAGCACGAGGAACTGGTGGGTCGAGTCCCGCGCGGTAGTGGCGTCGACGATGCCGCCGACGAGTGCCGCACGCTCCCGCACCCATCCGAAGAAGTGGGGCGGAGTGGAGCGGGAGGTGCGGGTGGGCAGCGCGTTCCAGGTCGTGTTGAGCGCCTCCCAGAGCTGGGAGGAGAGCACCTCACGGGCGCGGCGAGCGTTCTCGCGGGCGGCCGTGAGCGACCCGGCGATCGCACCGGGCGAGACCCGGTTGAAAGCGAGGGTGTCGAGCACGTCCTGTCGCGTGACCTGCACGTCCTCGGACGGCCCGGTGGCGCCCATGACCGCCAGCAGCGACCGGCAGGCGAGGTCCTCCTCGACCCACGGGTCCTCCAGCAGCAGCTGCAGGTGGGCGTCGAGGATGCGCGCGGTGTCATCGGCGCGCTCGATGTAGCGCCCGATCCAGAACAGGGACTCGGCGATCCGGGAGAGCATCAGATCACCTCGCCCGCGCGTGCCTGCTGCTGTTGCTGTGCCTGCTGCTGGTGCCCGCTGTCCTGCGGATTCGCATCGAGCGGGATGCCTTGCACGGGGGCCACTTCGACCGGAGCCTCGGAGCGCACCGGTGTGCGTTGCCGCCCGCTTCCGAGCACCCACGTGTCCTTGGACCCGCCACCCTGCGAGGAGTTGACCACCAGCTGGCCCTCGGCGAGCGCCACCCGGGTGAGCCCGCCGGGCAGCACCCACACGTTCTCGCCGTCGTTGACCGCGAAGGGACGCAGGTCCACGTGCCGTGGGCGCAGCGACTCGCCCGCGAGCGTGGGCACCGTGGACAGCTGCACGACCGGCTGCGCGATCCAGCCGCGCGGGTCCTTCGGCAGGCGGGCACGCGCCGCGTCGAGCTCGGCGCGATCGGCCGCGGGGCCGATGATGATGCCCTTGCCGCCCGAGCCGTCCACCGGCTTGACCACGAGCTCGTCCAGCCGGTCGAGCACCTCGGCGAGCGCGTCCGGCTCCTCGAGCCGCCAGGTGTCGACGTTCTTCAGGATCGGCTCTTCGCCGAGGTAGTAGCGGATCAGATCGGGAACGTAGGTGTAGACAAGCTTGTCGTCGGCCACCCCGTTACCGACCATGTTCGCGATCGTCACGGTGCCGGCGCGGGCGGCGTTGAGCAAGCCCGGGCAACCGAGCAGCGAGTCGGGCCGGAAGGCCACCGGGTCGAGGAACTCGTCGTCCACGCGGCGGTAGATCACGTCCACGCGCCGGCGCCCTTCGGTCGTGCGCATGTACACGCGGTCTCCGGCACACACCAGGTCGCGGCCCTCGACCAGCTCGACGCCCATCAGGCGAGCCAGCAGCGAGTGCTCGAAGTACGCGCTGTTGTACGCGCCGGGCGTGAGCACCACGACCACCGGATCATCGACGCCGGGAGGGGCCGCCGCCGTCAGCGCCGCGAGCAACCGGCGCGGGTAGTCGGCGACCGGGCGGATCCGCATACGCGAGAACAGCTCGGGGAACGACTGCGCCATCGCGCGCCGGTTCGAGAGCACGTACGAGACCCCGCTGGGCACCCGCACGTTGTCCTCGAGCACCCGCCACTGATCCGCCGCGTCACGGATCACGTCGATGCCGCCCACGTGCACCCGCACGCCGTTCGCAGGCTCCACGCCCACAGCAGCGCGGTGGAAGTGCGCCGAGGACAGGATCAGGCCGCGCGGCAGCACGCCGTCGGAGATGACCCGCTGCGGGCCGTACACGTCGGCGAGCAACGCCTCGAGCGCGCGGACCCGCTGCGCGATCCCGGGCGCGAGGTGCTCCCATTCCTCACCGTCGAGCACCCGTGGCACCGAGTCGAGCGGGAACGGGCGCTCCTCTCCACCGATGTCGAAGGTGATGCCCTGATCGAGATAGCTGCGGGCGAGTGCGTCCGCGCGGAGGCCGAGCTCGTCGGCATCGAGCGCGCCCATGGTGCGATGCACGTGCTGGTAGGGCCCGCGCACGGCGTGAGCACCGCCGTCGCCCATCATCTCGTCCCAGGCAGCCCCGCTCGGGTAGCCGTCGAAGAGATCTGCCATGTCGGGAAACCTACCGCCCGTACGTGTCAGAGATGTGACGACGCGAGGCCGATCTGCAGCGGCGGCTCGGTCGCCGCCTCGACCTCCTCGACACTCACGCCGGCGGCGCACTCACGCAGCACCAACCCCTCCGGCTCGACGTCGATCACGGCGAGGTCGGTGATGATCCGGTCCACCACGCCGCGGCCGGTCAGCGGCAACGAGCACGCGTGCACGATCTTGGGGCTGCCGTCGCGTGCCACGTGCTCCATCAGCACGATCACCCGCCGGGCGCCGTGCACGAGATCCATCGCGCCTCCGGGACCCTTGACCATCTTCCCGGGGATCATCCAGTTAGCCAGGTCGCCCGCGGCGGAGACCTGCATGCCACCCAGGATCGCGGCGTCGATCTTGCCGCCGCGGATCATGGCAAAGCTCAGGGCACTGTCGAAGAACGCCGCCCCGGGCAGCGTGGTCACGGTCTCCTTGCCGGCGTTGATGAGGTCGGGATCCACGCCGGCCTCGTCCGGGTACGGACCCACGCCCAGGATCCCGTTCTCCGACTGCAGCACCACCGTGACGCCGTCGGGCACGTAGTTCGGGATCAGGGTGGGCAGCCCGATGCCGAGGTTGACGTAGGACCCGTCGGTCAGCTCCCGCGCCGCGCGTGCGGCCATCTCCTGCCTCGTCAGTGCCATCGGTCAGCCTCCTTGAACCGTGCGGCGCTCGATGCGCTTCTCGACCGCGGTGCCCACCTCGAGCACCCGGGTCACGAACACGCCGGGGAGGTGGACCTCGTCGGGAGGGATCTGGCCGGTCTCGACCAGCTCCTCCACCTCGGCCACGCACACCCGCCCTGCCATCGCGGCCAGCGGGTTGAAGTTGCGCGCCGAGGCGTGGAAGGTCAGGTTGCCCGCCCGGTCCCCGCGGGCGGCGTGCACGAGCGCGACGTCACACGTGATCGCCTCCTCGAGCACGTACTCCGTGCCGCCGAACGTGCGCACCTCCTTGGCGGGAGACGCGAGCGCAACCCCACCATCGCCGTCGTACCGGCGCGGCAGCCCGCCCTCGGCGACCTGGGTGCCCACGCCGGTCTGGGTGAAGAACGCCGCGATGCCGGAGCCGCCGGCCCGAAGCTTCTCCGCGAGCGTGCCCTGCGGCGTCAGCTCGACCTCGAGCTCACCGGACAGGAACTGGCGCTCGAACTCCTTGTTCTCCCCCACGTACGAGGAGGTCATCTTCGCCAGGCGCCCCTCGTTCAGCAGCAGCCCGAGTCCCCAGTCGTCCACGCCGCAGTTGTTGCTCACCACCGACAGCCCGCTCGTGCCCTGCGCCAGCAGCGCACGAATCAGCTCCATCGGATTGCCGCACAGGCCGAAGCCGCCGACGGCGATGCTCGCCCCGTCCCGGATGTCGGCCACCGCCGTGGCCGCGTCAGGCACGACCTTGTCGATCCCGATCGCCTCGCTGCTCATCGCCGCCCTTCCGGTACCCGCCTCGTCACGGACCTTCGTGACCCAGTGTGCCTCACCCGTCCCACAGTGCGAGACTGTGAGCACCCCACGCCGCAAAGGAGCCGCCCGGATGACCTCCGAGACGCAGCAGCAGACCTCGCCCTCCGACGTCGTGATCGTCGGCGGTGCACGGACCCCGTACGCGAAGCTGGCCGGCGCTCTGGCGAGCATGACCGCGGTGCAACTGGGTTCGCACGCCATTCGGGCGGCGGTGGAGCGTGCCGGTGTGGCACCGGGCGCCGTGGACGCCGTGCTGCTGGGCCAGGTGCTGCAGGCCGGTGCGGGTCAGAACCCGGCGCGGCAGGCGGCGCTCGGCGCCGGACTGGATCCGCGGGTGCACGCGAGCGCGGTCAACAAGGTGTGCCTGTCCGGGCTGACCGCGGTGATCGACGCCGCCCGCATGATCCGCGCGGGTGACGCGGAGGTGGTGGTCGCGGGCGGGATGGAGTCGATGACGCACGCGCCGCACCTGCTGCCCGGTGTGCGCACCGGCTGGCTGTACGGCGACCGCACCGCACTCGACCACCTGGCCCACGACGGCCTCACCGACGCTGTCGACGGCGGCCCGATGGGTGCGCTCACCGAGCGCGGGAACGCCGATCGCGGGTTGACCCGCGACGAGCAGGACGCCGTCGCGCTCGCCTCCCACCAACGGGCCACTGCGGCGCGCGGGGTGATCGCGGCGGAGATCGCGCCGGTGACGATCAGGTCGCGCAAGGGGGATGCGATCGTCGACGCCGACGAAGGCGTGCGCGCCGACACCAGCGCCGAGGGGCTCGCGACGCTCCGCCCCGCGTTCTCCCCCGACGGCACCATCACGGCCGGCAACGCCTCCCAGCTCAGCGACGGCGCTGCGGCGCTGGTGCTCACGAGTCGCGCGTACGCCGAGCAACACGGGCTGGCGGCGATGGCGACGCTCGACGCAGCCGGCCAGGTCGCGGGTCCGGACAACCACCTGCACAGCCAGCCGGCGCGGGCGATCTCAGCCGCGCTCGAGCGCGCGGGCTGGGCTGTGGGCGACCTCGACCTCGTGGAGATCAACGAGGCGTTCGCGGCGGTGTCGGTGGCCTCCACGCGCGAGCTCGGGCTCGATCCCGAGCGTGTCAACATCCACGGCGGCGCGATCGCGCTCGGGCACCCGATCGGCTCCTCGGGGGCGCGCCTGGTGCTGCACGCCGCCTACGAGCTCGCCCGCCGCGACGCCGGCCGCGCCGCTGTCGCGCTGTGCGGAGGCGGCGGTCAGGGAGACGCCCTGCTGCTGCACCGCTGACCGGTAGCCTCAGGCGCCATGAGCGTGCTCAACCGGATCGTCAACCTCGCCTCCAGCCTGGTGCGCGACGCCGTGCGGACCTCCGAGCGGCGAGGTCGTGCCACGAACGGCCCGCGACCCCGACCCGCCACGGCCGAGACCGACTCCGCGCAGACCACGGTCCCGTATGAGGGCGACCTGCCGCCGCTCCAGTACGAGCCCGAGCCGGACGACGACGCCGACCCCGGCGAGATCGTCTGGGCGTGGGTGCCCTACGACGAGAACGACGGCCGCGGCAAGGACCGCCCGGTGCTCATCATCGCCCGGCACCGCTCCGGCTACCTGGGGCTCCAGACCACGTCGAAGAACCACGACCGCGACCGCGCTGACGAGGCCCGCTGGGGTCGGTTCTGGTACGACATCGGCAGCGGCGCGTGGGACAGCCAGGCCCGCGAGTCGGAGGTGCGCCTGGACCGCGTGCTGTACCTGCCTGCCAACGCGATCCGGCGCGAAGGTGCCGGACTCGACAAGAGCCGATACGACGCCGTCGCCCAGGCCCTGACAGCCCTGCGAGCGGAGCATGCAGGATCACGCCGCTGACCAGGCCGCACGCAGGCGAAGCCTGGTAGAGTGCTCCGTTGGGTTGCTGTTGTTCGGCGGCCCACTCCAGCGCCATCGCGGAAGCCAGAGGATCCCAGCCCTCGTGTCCGTCTCCGCGTCGCAGCGCCGACACCCTCTTCGTCGAAGTCCGATCGCGCGAGCGAACCACCGAAAGAGTTTGAGTCACCAGTGGCAAACATCAAGTCCCAGATCAAGCGGATCCGCACCAACGAGAAGGCGCGCCTGCGCAACAAGGCCGTCAAGTCGGAGCTGAAGACCCAGGTGCGGCACGTCCGCGAGGCCGTCGCCGCCGGCGACAAGGAGACTGCGGTCGCCGCCCTGGCGAGCGCCTCCAAGCAGCTGGACAAGGCCGCCTCGAAGGGCGTCATCCACCTCAACCAGGCAGCGAACCGCAAGTCGGCGCTCGCCAAGCAGGTCGCCGCGCTCTGACGCGACCCGCCCCACCGAACTGCCGAACGGCGTCACCCCTGCTGGGGTGGCGCCGTCGTTCGGTCCCGGCTTTCGCCGTCCCCATGCCGGGTGGACTCAGCGGTGAGCCTGGTCCCACCGCCCACGCACACCGGTGAGTCACCGGCCCAGGTGT